>JBDGYW010001216.1:0-4676 GCA_039588935.1 Gemmatimonadota bacterium
TACTTCACGAATCTGTACGCCATCAGCCGCAACGACACGGATCTTTGCGCCTATCCCGAGCCTGTTGGACCTGCGACCCTCGAGTTGGACTTTGAGCCAACGGTTACCTGTGTCGTTCTCGTTTCTGAGCAGGATGCCAGGTCCACCGTTGTTGACGATGAACGCGTCGACGTCGCCGTCGTTGTCGTAGTCCGCAAAAGCTCCACCGCGTCCGACGTATTCGCTCGTGAAGTAGTCTCCGCTGACGAGAGACACATCGAAGAAACCGTCTTCGTTGTCACGGTTCCAGAACAGTTGGTCGCGCATTCCGATCAATAGATGCGGCTGATCACGTTGTTGAAAGGTGCTGCCGTTAACGACGAAGAGATCTTCCCGACCGTCGTTGTCGTAGTCGAAGAACCCGGCTGCGAACGAGACGAAGTCGAGAGCGATTTGTCCCAATCCGTACCTTTCGGCCTCGTCCATGAAACGGATGTCATTTGTTCTGTCACCACCCAAACTCAATAATTGCGCGCGGAGATTGCTGTAGAGCGCGTTCTCCTGCGCAATCCAGTGTGATATGAACATGTCGAGATCGGCGTCGCCGTCCCAATCAGCGATGGCAATCCCCATGGCACCGCGGTAATCCGCTACCAGGGCGGAGGTGCTTATCTCTTCGAACCTGCCGTTTCCGAGATTGCGGTAGAGCGTGTTGTCGGAGACGTCGTTGGCGACGTAGAGGTCCGGCCACCCATCTTCGTCGAAGTCCACCCATGCAGCGGCCAGGCTCCGGCCCAAGGTATCGATGACGCCTGCGAGACCTGCGACATCGGTAAACGTTCCATCGTTGTTGTTTCTGTAAAGGAGGTTCCTGGATGGTGAGAATGAAGAAGGATTGATGGTCGTGGCCACTTCGGCGTCGTACTGCAGCGAGGCCGCAGTGTTCTCTCTGTACTCGTAGTCAACGTAACCCGTGACATAGAGATCGAGTGAGCCGTCTCGGTCGTAGTCTCCCCAGGCAATCGCGGTCCAGAAACCGTCTTCGCCGCCAAGGCCGGTCGCCGATGTGGCTTCGGTGAATGTGCCATCGCCGTTGTTGCGGTAGAAGGCGTTTTCGCCCCATGCCGAGACGAACAGATCGAGCCAACCGTCGTTGTCGTAATCACCCCAGGCAGCGCCCATTCCCGATCCGTGATAGTCGATTCCCGATTCCGGGGTGACGTTCGCAAACGTGCCGTCGCCGTTGTTGCGGTACAGCACCGACCGCGCCGGGGAGCGAGCGATCTCGGCCTCCGTCAGCGTGACAGGGCCCACATCGTTCACGACATACATATCCAGCCATCCGTCGTTGTCATAGTCGCCCCACGCAATGCCGGACCCGTAGTCCTCCGGGAGTTGTGTGGTGCGCCGGCTCGAGAAATGCGAAAGCTCGATCCCGGCTTCCCGAGTGACGTCGGTGAAAATCACACGAGGGTAATCTTGGGGCAGGGAACGAGCCAACTCCGCGGTGAGGCCTTCGATCGATTCACCGGGCCTGTACGTGTCTTCGGGACGTGTCAACAAGAACACTGTCACGGCAGCAACAACCGTGAATGTGACGCCGGAAGCCGCAGTGGTGAAAAGTCTGCGCCTACGACGAGAAACGAGCTGCGCCATCTGCTCAGCGCATCCCGGCGGGCCTGACCGGCACCACTATCTCGTCTTCGGAGATGAGGCTGATCGGCGCGGTAACACCGGCGTCCTCGCCAAACAGAATGTTCAGGAGGGCCTGGTTGACTTTGCGGTACATCAGCTTCGCCGTCACTCGCAACGAATCAACGCCGTGGGACGGCACGCGAAAGCTGAATTCAGCTCTATCTGACATGCCTGCGAACAGCGAGCGGCGGTATCGAACTCCCACGAGTTCCCAAAGGTTGTGCCGGTCGATGAGATTGCCGTACTGATCCACCGGTTCGACCTTGAACACGAATGAACCGGGCTCAACGAAGTGAGCCTGGTCGACCTCTCCGGAACGAAACACGGCGTTTCCATCCTGGTCAAAGACCTCGATGTCCACCCACGATTGAATGATGTCGATCGGACCCGTGGGGAATTCGTGACCGGGCTTGTTGTTCGTCATCACCGTCTGCACCGTAACCTGGTCACCGGGCGATATCGATTCCGGCAATACGATCTCGATGGGCACAGCCGGCCCAGCACGCCATTTGTCTTCGATCTCGGGTATGGCGATCTCACCTTTCAACCATTGCTCTGTGAGTCGCGCGTGTTCTGCCGCACCGGGTAGATCGAGCACAACAGGCATGAACTGGTTTGCGCCAAGGAACCTGTGGCTCCTGTGTTTGCCATCGTCNNNNCGTCCGTCGCGCGATTGTAGTCCAACGGGTCGCCGCTCGCAGGATCGTTGGAGTCGGTCAACGGCATGTGGCATTCACGACATTCGATCGTCCGGCTAGGATCACCCGGATGGTTCCACCGGCTTTGGCGCCAGCTGTCGTATTGATTCTGAAGCTGCACCCAGCCGACGTTGTTTATCTCTTCGTCGATGAACTGCTTGTGGCAGGCGGCACAGAACTCCGGGCTCTTGAACAGGCGATGCTGGAACACCTCAACGTGGTATCGGGGGTACGCTCTGACGAGAAAGTCGCTCACCCATTTGCCGGCCCGGTGCTCGCTCAGCTCGAACATGTAACGCTCCGGCTGCTCGATCACGTATGCTGCGTTGCCCTTGACGTCGGTCTCCTTGATGCCGTGGCATACGATGCACGACACGCCCTCGTTGTATCCCGTTAGGTTCGTGAGGTTGTCGGTGAAAATGTTCTTGGCCCCCGAAAACAGGGAGATGGGGTCGTGGCATCCTCCGCAGTAGCGCGTCGATTCAGGCCCGTTTTGCTCGCCCATGATGTCCTGCACCTTCAAAAACGCCACGTCCATGGCCGAGTAGCGGTGTACGCTCACCTGCCATTCGTCATAGATCTGCTCGTGGCATCCCGAGCTCCCACACGTTTCCGATCCGCCCAGTGAATGTGAATCGAATGCCCCGCCCGTACTGGTGCGCGCGAGGCTCGGCGCGAACGGCCGATCCGCGCCCCAGGGTGTCACATAGTCAGCGGGGAACTCGTTGACGTATTCGACAGGTTGGTACGCGAAGGCGGCGATTAGAACCACCACGAACAGAGATGCGGCAACCGAGAACGTCCCAATCCCGAAGCGTTTCTCAGCGGCACGGGCGCTGATGGTTTCCTGTTGCTGGCCTTTGACGTTCCGAAGAACGATTGCCACGATGTGCGGCACCACTGAGGCGACTAGCGCGAATGTTGAGACAATATGCACGAGGTCCCACGTGTAGCTGATGCGCGTCGAGAACATGGCCTGGTAGCTCAGCACCACCCCCGACACACCGGCTAGCACCGTCGCGACAACTGAGAAGTACCCGGTGAGCTTGTAGTGGTTGAGCTTGGTGGACCTGTAGACCGCCCAATGTCGGATCTGGTACCAGGCGTACGGCCCCACGAAGATGAGTCCCATAATCGTGTGGAGCAGAACCATCACCTGGCCTGAAACACTGAACGGCATCAACCATATGAACAATCCCGTCAATGTTTCGAAAACCAGTAGCCCTGAAACACAGATGAGTAGCTTGTGTTGCCACTCGTTTGCTTTGGAGACCGACTGCTGAGTCGTCATAGCATTACACCATTTGGTTCACGCACAACCGAACAGCGCGGCGGGAATATCCCGCGTTGTTTGTATTGGTGCGAAGGAGTTTCCTCGAATCGTTTTCCGCGAAGGGCGGAGAGCGCCCGAATGATAGTATTCAACTCTGAGTTTTCTGTCGAGGCTCAACAGCGGCCACCGCCTCGAAAAAGGTGAATTCCAGTTTTGCTCTGCGAACACCGCCGCCTTCACCAGCTGTAACAAAACGAGGCAGCCTGCCTCGTTTCGGTGCGTGTTCGTCCGTCGTGACCCTCGTCACACACTCTATCCAAGTCTAATCAAGACAACAACTTGCGACTTCATGACCCGTGCTTTGCGGTTAGGCACCGGTAATGCAACTGCGTCTCAGTGAAAACTGAGGCAAGGTCCGACGAGGTTTTGATACGGACCTCCAACCACGATGGGAGGATAGGACAATGAGAAAGCCGGTAGTCAGTCTAATCGGAGCGGCGCTACAACGCTGGCTAACGAACTTAAAAACCCCAGGATGATAGCCAAGGCCTCGGAGGAGTTGGGTCATAGCTGTATGCCTTGGGTGAGTGTAGCGGTGCGTCCGAGGCGTTACAAGCCGTGGCACGGGCCTTTGCTCAGGCTGGGGCAGAAGCCCGAGCGTCGGTTCCAAGCATTTGGTCTTGCTGGGCAAGTCTTGACATCGCTTTGTTCGCGGCCGCACTATTGGTGTCCGTGCCTGACAACCTTCTCGTGATTGTTTCCTCGATACTCATCACACTTGCGCTGATTTTTTATTCGCTGGGCGTGTGGTCTGAGCGGATCGCTCAGTACCTCAAGCCATGGCACGTCGCCGCTTTCTGGACAGGTTTTGTCTTCGATGTCTCCGGAACATGGGTCATGCATCTCTTGGGCGAAGGTCCCTTTGACCTGCGTGAGTTTCACACGCTCACCGGACAGATCGCTCTGTGGCTCATGTTGGGGCACGCTCTGTGGGCGACCCAGGTGGCACATCGGGGAAGCGAGAAAGCTAG
>JBDGYW010001217.1:0-2342 GCA_039588935.1 Gemmatimonadota bacterium
AACGCGCGGTGCCCATGCCCCACGTATATCGAGGCTCCAGCATCCAGGACCCTTCGGGCGAAGTCCGTCTGCCAATCCGCACCATTCTCAACCCAGAAGTGTCCGTCTTCGGTGACGGCACCCGGCGCCATGTCGCTGAACTCGTCGAGATCGAGCTGGAAATGGTGGTAGTAGAGGACGAAGTCGGCATTCGCAGCGGCCTCGCGAACGGCGGCGAGATTCCGGTCCAAGTCCTCCTGCCAGCCTGTCCACACTCCGTTCACCGCGTGGCGTATAACGCCTCGCTCGTCATGGCTGGTCGTGGCCGCGATCAAAGCAATGGTGAAGTCATCCACGGTCAGATAGCCGGGGGCTGAGGCGGTGGAGATATCCAGCCCCGTGCCGGCGTGCGCAACGTGATACGCCTCAGCGGCCTCACGCGTTGCGACCACTCCACAGTCGCCGAGGTCCCATGCGTGGTTGTTGGACAAGGACATGAGGTTGAAGCCGAGATCGGACAGGAATCCCATGACCTCAGGCGCCACAGCGTGTGGACCTCCGGAGTTTCCAGGTCGGTCTTCGGGAGCCAGCCTAGGAGCTCCGAAGGAGACCTCGTAATCAGTGGGTATGCCGCAACGATCCGCTTCGGCCAAGACCGCCATTTCGAAGTTGGTAAAGGCGACGTCAGCCCGCTCTAATATCGGGCGCAGGCTGCCGTAGGGATCGTCCCAGCGCAATCTCGGATCCTTCTTGATAAGCGCCTGGCCGGCGAGTACGAGTATGGTTTCGGACTCCGATCGCTCGGTAGAGCAGGCCGCTACGAGGGCGGCGAGGGTGATGCCAGCGAATAGGCGCTTGCAACGAATCATCTTCAAGTCTCTCTGCAGCCAACCCACGGTCACTTCCTCCTACACGCAACGCGCTCTAACGCCGCGGGTGAGCTGCGGGCGGCTAGCTAGCTAGAACGAACAAAAACTCCTTTTTCCGTCAGCAGTCGGTCGTGCCGACCGGCGGCTCCACCTGGTGTTATACAGCCCGGGCCTAACATCTTCTACCTTTTGCTCCTGGACTGGTTTCATCCGCGTCAACGAGGGCACGATAGACACGATACGCACGATCGCGCCGAGGTACTAGTAACCTAGTGATTAGAAGCTCCTTCCAAACTGCTGCCATTTCACCGGCGAGGAGGAAATTCCTGAATCGGGCTATGTCCGCGACCATCGATGCCGCCCCCAGAAGCGGCGTACTTGAGCCCGGAACGGACGGATGACCGCGACAGCGCGAATGCAGGCGCCGTCCCGAAAAGAAACGTGACCAGAATCACCGTGCCCGCTGTCAGTCCTTGCACCGCGGCGTCGATCTCGATGTTCTCCATACGTGGAATCCCGGTCGAGAATTGGGGAAGCATCTCGAGACTGGCTTCGGCCACAACCAGTCCAGCCAATCCCCCGAGGATGGCCAACAAGCCGCTTTCCACCAAAACCTGTCCAACGAGCCTTCCGCGACTCGCACCGATCGCGGTTCGGATGGCCATGTCTCCGCTTCGAGTGGAGGCTCGGACCAAAAGTAGATTCGCCACATTGGCACAAGCGATCAGGGCCACCAGGCCCACCGCGCCGAGCAGAAGCAAGAGACCTCTCCGGACGTCGCCCACCATATGATCACGAAGAGAGCGGACCAGAAAGCTCTTGTTCGTGTTCGTATCCGGATAGGGCTAACGTCAAATTGGCGCCGATTCGATCGAGCTCGGCCTGCGCTTGTTCCACCGTGGCGCCAGGCGATAAACGCCCAACGCCAATCATCGTGTGGCATCCTCGAGCGCTACCTTCTAGGTCCATTCGGTTCCAGCATGTTTCGAAATAGGCTGGGTCGAGTGTTGACAGATTCCTAGGTATCCATAGGAGCACAAGACCGGCGGAACGTAGCGGAAGCATTGACACTGCATTAATATGCCATGAGGTCGCCTCTGCTCCTCTTATTGGATAAACTGAGGCCCGTTTATCCACCTCTATTGGAGGTTCCAATGAGAATTGCTGTTTTGGGATCGGGAGCAGGTGGTTGTTCGGTCGCCTTCGACTTTGCGGCTCATGGACACGAAGTTCAACTCTTCGATTTCGAAGAATACAGCGAAGCGGTAGCAAGAATTCGAGGCTCGGGCGGGATCCACGCTGAGGGCGCGCTGGAAGGTTTCTGCCCCATCCAGAGTGCCGGGCACGATATCGAAAGGAGCCTAAATAATGCCAGCATCATTTTTGCGGTAGGCCCTGCCTACAGCACCAAGCCCTTCGCCGAAGCCTGCCGGCCCCACCTCAAGAAAGGGCAAACGGTCATCGTGTGTCCCGGCTCGAGTGGGGGAGCCATCG
>JBDGYW010001218.1:0-2340 GCA_039588935.1 Gemmatimonadota bacterium
TACGTGTAATTGAACGTCGGGAGTCGCCGTACCGATGCCGACGTCGCCGTCTTCTCCGATGTAGAACAAAGAAGTTCCGCCGGTTGCAGTGTTTACGTTTTTCGCGACCTCGAAGTATCTAGTATCTGCGTCGCTGTTATCTGAGTCGATGTTGACGCGGACATTAGCCGTACTGTTAAGGACAGGCCCTTGGGCCGCGTCAAACAGTAGGGAGATAAAGGTGTTTTGGCCCACATACTCCCCGGCATCTAATATGACAGAACCCGTAGTGAGATCAATATCCCCCGTAACGGAGAGTTGCGTACCACTCCACGCCAGATTCGCGTCACCCTCGACAGTCGTCGCATCGGTCCACACCGCCAGCTGGTTGTTTAACGGCGTACCGGTGTTAGAAACGTTACCACCGGCTCCATTGATCGTGAAGTCAGTACCAGCATCGTCAGTGAAGATCAGCGTGCTTGGAACTGTGTTCTTGGTCCAGAGGTAACCGAAGCCCGCCGCAGGAGTAGATGCGTGATCTGCTCTCTCTTCGAAAACGATGTCGCCACCTAGGCGGAAGTTGCCAGTAGATATGTCTAGCTTCTCGTCAGGACTCGTCGTACCGATGCCGACGTCGCCGTCCTCTTGGATGAACATTCTGTTCAGGTTCCCGCCCGTGCGGAAATACATCCCCGGCGTCCCGCTGTGGAAGTACACGATACCTGCTTCGTCAGCGTCTTCTGGGTCGCCGAAGAACATTCCGCTTGAGGAGGTGTTTGGCGTCAAGAAGTTGATATACGCGTTGTTGCCTTTCTCGATAGTCAGTAGCGTGTGGTTAACAGAGGATATAGCTCCTGCGTTCCCGTCCCACAGGTGCAACCGTGAATCAGGAGACGTCGTACCCATGCCAACTCTGTCGTAACCGGCAGCAATCGAAGAAAGCTGCGCGTCGTTCGAGTCGCCTTTGATGCGAAAATCAAGGTAACCTCCGCTACCACCGGCTACGAATACCGAGCGTACCTCGGCTAGCTCGAACTGCGTTAGGTTGTCGGTGTCGTATATAGAGAAGGATAAGTTAGCTCCGAAGCCGCCAGTGTTGGTGTTCTTCAAACTCAGTAGATCCGCAGCTGCGCCTGCGCTCGTCGATATCTCTGCCTTTGCTACAGAAGAATCGAAAGTGAAGAAACTCGAACTGTCTAGGGTATTCGTGCCACTGAACGTCGCTATTTGGTTGTTCTATCCTGAGCCGCCGACCAGCGTAGTCGTGGCATCCGGCAGCGTGATCGTACGAGCAGCGGTCGAGCTAACCGCGAGGGTGGTATCTACGCTAGTCGTAGAACCGCTCATCTCAATTTCAAGCCGTTTCGTCGCGTCGCCGTCGTCCACAACCATGAATCTCTCGTCGGTCATGGTGTTGGGTATGGCGTTCGTGCGCCCCGCGCCGATCACGTACACACGACCTAGTGAAGCGTGTGACCGAGTGACCACTGCGACTTTCTGGACGGCGGCGGTCTTACTCGTCGGTCGCACGTTGGTCAGCTGACCAGCCGTCGTGTCTACGTACAACGCATCGCCAGCGGTCCACGAAGACGTATCCCAGCCGTTAACCTCACCGGAGACAGCTATGTCACCATTTGCGTTGTTCGCTAGGTCCTCTTCTAGCAGGCCGATCGATGGCATCTTCGCCGGATCGTCAGCGTCGGCTGCGTCGACAGTAATAGCGTCGTTACCGACGTTGTACCCAGTCACGTAGACGGGGGTACCGGTGGTCAATAAACCGCCCGACTCGTTCCGTACTTTCGCGTGGATGTTATTCGCGTGGACGGTGTTCGAGAAATCGTCGACCGTCTTGTTCGTGAACGTCGTGGTCGAATCTGCGGTCACGGAACCGACACCGAGTACGTTGTCCACGCCGGTGTCGTCGGTGAATACGAGGACAGAAGGGGTGTCGTTACGCACCCACAAGCGGCCTTCGCCAGCGGCGGGCGTGCCTGCGTGGTCAGCACGCTCGTTCAGAACTAGGTCTGAGGTGGCGAGGCGCGTCTCAGTCGCGGAGTGCGTGAAGCCCCCGCCAACCATGTTCAGCATACTGAACGCGTCGCCGGAGACAGCGGTTGGGTCGTAGACGGCTTGGGTCATATCGCCCGAGCCGGTCATGTCCGCGACGCCTACGCTAAAGTAGTTGCCTGCGCTGTCTTCGAATAGGAAAAAGGAACCGGCGGGAACGCTGCCAGCAGTCGTGAATTCGGTGATTTTCTTGGCCATTACTTACATCCTCAGTGAACAAAACTGACCGCTTCCCGGTCAGATATAGGTCATAATACGGTATTATTCCTCGTAGATCAACGGTTCTCCGTCGAC
>JBDGYW010001219.1:0-2340 GCA_039588935.1 Gemmatimonadota bacterium
TAGATCGATGATAAACGGTAGTGGCCGATCGTTTGCGGATCGGATCGTACCGATGTACTTGTTGTATGCCCAAAGCGTCGGCCCGTTCTCTCTGCCGGATACCAAGACCCACCGCATGTTTCGCGTTTCGTCAAAAACCGGGTTGACCGCACCAGCTTCGTCCATCACTTGTACGGCGAACACATACGACTGGCCCTTGTCGAGTGGATCGGACGTCCAGCGCTTGCCGCTGCCGTCGGGCGCTTTGTATTCCGTCCACTCGGACCACTCTGGGGACTCGGGATGGGTCCTGATGTATTCGTAGGCGCTTTGGTAATCGACCCCCTTGACCGGTACGAGGATCCATCGAACCCAGTCGGGCTCCTGCTCTTCGAGCACGTTTGCCACATAGTCGCGCGCTTTCCACTTGAAGGTCGCGATCGGCGGGATGATCGACGGGCTCAAACCGACCCTCTGCGGCACGAGAATGTCGACTACCGGAGAGAGATTCTTTGATGTAAAAGAACGGTATTCAGGCTTTGAAGCGGCACCATTATCGTCGACGGCGCGAATAAAGAACGTGTGCGTTCGTTCGAATTCCAGTGGACGCAGGTTTTCGATATCGATGTTGTCTTCGTCGGCGGGTCTATCGGCTGTAAAACGAAACTCGGATTCATTCGAATCGATACGATTCCAGTTATCGACACCCGTCGTGTCCGCGGGGTCGAAAACACCGGTTTCGTTGTCGGTGATGATGTACTCGTAGTGGGAGATCTCACCGTCGGGGTCCCATCCGCCCCAGTGGAGCTGGATCGTGTATCGTGCATCGGCCCCCTCGGGCGGAGCCGCGGACAGCCACACCTCGGGTCGTTCGTTGGCCAGCCGCTCACCAATGATCGGGTCTTCGCTGCAACTACCAATTGCAAAAGCACTTACAACCGCGATAGCGGGCCAGATACGCCGCTTCATACTCAACCCCCCGGGTTGGAGTCAAGCGTGGGGTCGGTGGGGATTCACAAATAGCGTGGGGTCGCAATCACTGGCGAGGTGTGCGTAGGCGTGAGGTGGTCACTTTCAAACTATGCAGCCGCCCAACAGCTGTCAAGCCATTCCGGGCGGTGGGGCACCGCCGGGGTCAGCTGCTCCCCTTGCGTGGGAGTCGCCACTCGTCGTGAACGATGATCTGGATCGCCTTCCTGACCTGCTCCGGTTTGAAGAACACCGGGTGAAAGCCAAACACCGCGCTCCGCGCCGGGATGACGTTCGAGGCGGGCAGCTCTCTGTCGAAAACCGTCGTCCAGAAAGCGATGGGCGCTCCAAACACAAAGGAATTGATGTTACGGCATTCGAGCGTGTAGATCGGTTTGAAACAGCTCCTGCGCGGTACGAGCTCAGCCGTGCCTTTGCAGACGGTCTTGACGTGGAAGTAGATTGGGTTGTAAATATCCGAATTGAGTCCCAACTTGTTGACATTATAAAAGTTGCCGGGCCCGGCCACCTCCGGTCGCAAAGCGAGCCGCGGGAACGCGTAATCGACATCGACAGGATTGGCTGCCCGGATGCCCTCCTTCGCGCCTTCGTGATCGCGAAACCGGTTTACGGGGCAACCCTGGGGGCTTGGCTGGTTCGGCGGTTTGCGGATGCTATTCGGGCTGTTGACATAAGCAATATCGAGGACATTGAGACAACAGTCGCTGTATGCAAACGAGGTCTCACCGATCCCTCTCTTGCCAACGTCGTTTCCTCCATCGGTGTATCTGCCGTCCTGGTCACCTCCCAGCTCGTAACGGAAGATGAGCGGGTACGCGACCGCCCGTCCAAAACCGCCGCCGATCACCGCCGTCATGATCTGCTCGCCGCACAGAAGAACGCGCCCACCGGCTGCCATAAAGAGCGCGACATTGTTGGGCGATACCTTCCCGATCGTCACCTGCTGGTTGGGATCCCGAAAGCGTATGAGATCCGCCAAATGCGAGAACTGGTAGCCGGTGTGGCTGCCGTTGGCGCTCCATATCACCGACTTGTACTGGGCGAGCTTTGTGATCGGGAGCTCCGGCACACCCCGCGCGCCGCCGAGCTGAACGACGTCGACGTTGGGGTCGAACTCATCGACACTGCCCACCATGTCGAGCCAGAAGGCGTCGTGTTCACCGTCGTTGGGTACCGCCCCTCGCGTCTCTGTAAGACCCGTCGTCTGTGGTGGTCCCTCGAACCAATCGTCGACGACGAGCAGGTTCCGCTCTTGCGTGAAGTTGATGATATTGACAACGATGGAGACTCGCGACTTGAACCCATTGTTGTCGATGAGCTCGAGGTGGAACGTATGGGTTCCAAAGAAGAACCTGCGTATCGGCGAGCACA
>JBDGYW010001220.1:0-2339 GCA_039588935.1 Gemmatimonadota bacterium
GTTGTCCATCCAACGTCCCCGTGAGCAACATCATGCGTTACGCGTACTACTTCGAAATGCAGGGTCAAGAGCGGCACGCGATGTCCAGCTACGCGGCCCTTGACGGCCCCGGCGCTTCGCCATGCATCGAATGCACGGGACTCTGCAACAATGTTTGTCCGCACGGAGTGCAGATCCAGCCGACCATGCTCCGCGCCCATGACCTGTTGACTCTGGCGTGAACCGGAAGGGAATAGACGTGGAACGAACGAGCACATTCCAGAAGACTCTGCTGGCGGTTCTCGCCGGCTCGGCCCTCAGTGTCGCTTGCGGCGCGGGACCGTCCGGATTTCCGGAGGTCGATGGCTGGACGCAGACCGGTGAAGTCCGGGTCTACAATCCCGAGACGTTGTGGGAGTACATAAACGGCGGGGCCGTTGCATTCGTGGAATACGGGCTGAGGACGTGCACAACAGCCGATATGGTAGCGGACGGAGTCTCGATTACCGTCGATCTCTACGATATGGGATCGCCGCTGGGAGCAGTGGGGATGTTCAAGAGCGAGAGTGACGAGGATGAAACGGACATCGCCGGTGCCACCGTTGCCGCACTCTCGCCCCCCTATCAGGCGCGATTGGTGAAGGGTAGTACCTATGCGAAGGTGAACGTTTATGAGGGAGGATTCGACGAGCCTGCTGGTCACCAATTCTTGCAGGGACTCGCAGCTTCCCTACCCGGGGACGCGGAGATGCCTGAGGAGTTCTCACTCCTTCCCGAAGCTGGGAAGGTTGTCGGCTCGGAGATGTACCAGCCAGGATCGATCCTGGGTTTGGAAGAACTCCCGGATTGTGTTTACGCCGACTATGAAGCAGACGATGGCGAGACCTGGTTGGGGTTTGTCGTTCTTCCTTCGTTAGCTGATAGCGTCTGGGGAGGTTTAGGCGATCGTTGGCAATCCATCGAATTGAATGGGCGGACGGCACGCTTTCGGGAGGTCCCCTACAGCGGCCTCGTGGGCGTAACCCGTACGGAGTCAGGGATGTTTGGTGTGTCGGGGGCGACCGACGAGAATGAGTTGCGTGAGCGTTTGGCGGACTTTGCAGGTCTTGAGAGGCCTTCTCGATGACCCAAAGGCCCAACAAACGGCAAGCGATCCTCGATGCGGCAATAGTGGAGTTTCAGGAGTGCGGACTGTACGGGGCCAACATGGATCGCATCGCCGAGCGTGCGCCGGCGTCAAAGCGAACGGTATACAAGTACTTCCGCACGAAGGAAGAGCTGTTCCAGGCTGTAGTCTCTGTCACGCTGGACCAGATCTCGACCCTGAAGAAGATCCACTACCACCCCGAACGTAGCCTCGAAGACCAACTCGCTGACTTCGCCCAAGCAAAGGCGTCGATAGCCGAGAACCCCACGTGGCTGGGATTGATGAGGGTCGCCCTGGCCGCCTTCATTCAGGATCCCGATTTGCTGAAGACTACCCTGGCCAAATCGGAAGAGGGAGAGGACACACTGGTGTCCTGGTTGAAGGCCGCCCAGGCCGACGGAACACTGAACATCCCCAACGTCGAACTAACAGCAAAGATGTTCTGGTCCATGAGCGCCGGGGTGCTGTTGTGGCCGCAGGTGTTGCACAGCCCGATGGATCCAACCATCCGGGAAATCCTCAAGGGGGAACTCGTCCGCATGTTCCTCCGCAATCACGAGACTCACCGGTAGGAAGGGAGTAGTCGTGAGCAACAAACGTGTCATCATAACCGGCGCCACCGGCATGGTCGGTGGACATGCCCTGGAGTTCTGTCTCGATAACGACGACGTGTCGGAGGTGACGGTCATCGGGCGCCGCGCGGTCGGGAATCAGAATCCGAAGCTCACCGAGATAACGCACGGCGACTATACGGACTACGGAGCTATCGCCGACGCTTTCGACGACCAAGACATCGCTCTGTTCTGCATCGGTGTTTACACAGGAGCAGTCCCGGATGACGAGTTCCGCAAGATCACGGTTGATTTCGCGCAGGCATTCGGAGAGACAGTTCGCGCTCGTAGCCCTGAAGCTGTGCTCTGCTTTCTCGGCGGAGCGGGTACCGATCAGAAGGA
The DNA here is from genome assembly GCA_039588935.1 of Gemmatimonadota bacterium. GTDB lineage: Bacteria > Gemmatimonadota > Gemmatimonadetes > Gemmatimonadales > GWC2-71-9 > JBDGYW01. The sequence goes on from JBDGYW010001220.1 coordinate 2,080, forward strand.
GAAGAGTCGAATAGCGTTCGCGCGCTACAAAGGGATGGCTGAGAACGCACTGCTACGCATGGGCTTTCCGCGCATCCACCTATTTCGACCGGGCTACATCTATCCCGTCACGCCGCGGGACGAACCGAACGCCTTGCTCCGCATCTTCCGTCCGCTTTACCCGGTGCTTCGCCGAATCTACCCCAACATCGGCATCGCATCCGACGACCTCGCCTTTGCCATGATGCACGCTGGCCTGCATGGAACCGGAGCGCATACGG
>JBDGYW010001221.1:0-2339 GCA_039588935.1 Gemmatimonadota bacterium
GCTACGAAGGATAGAGGTGCACTCGAGGCTGTCGAGCGGTTCGACGGGGAAGGCCTGCTGTCCTACTGTCAACGCGAGCACGTGAGTATGTGTGGACGAGCACCGGCAGCGGTTGTGATAGAGGCCACTCGCGCGTTAGGAGCAACGCACGCAGAGGTCGTTGACTACAGACACAGTGGGAAGGTAACGGGCGACGAGCGGGATGTCGTCGCCTATGCGGGTGTGGTAATACGCTGAACTAGCCTGATTGTAGTTCGTTACTCTTCCTCTTCGACCACCCATGTCTGACCTTCGCGAAGCAGAGCCACAAGGTCCTGCTTGCCTTTCTCATCCTGTGCTTCCGCGATCTGCGCGTGAACGGAGTCGTTGTACGATTCCCGTGGGTCGCAGAACAGCACCCCCAGCGCCACAGGGAAGTCGGGCGGTTCCATGCTGGCGAGTTGCATCGCCAACGCGCGATTGGTCTCGTCGTGCACGAGGACATCTTCCACCGCGATTCCACCTGCACCAACGTTGACCACCTCCAATCCCAGGCATCCTGGCTTCAGGTGTAAGCCGCGCTCGCTGTTTGCCCCGAACAAGAGTGGTTTGCCGTGCTCGACATGTAACTGCCCGTAGGATGCATTCTTCTTGTCGGTGAAATGCGAAAAGGCCCCCTTGTTGTACACGACGCAATTCTGGTATATGAGCACCAAGGACGCGCCGCGATGATCGTGAGCACGTTTCAGGAGTGGCACAAGCCGGTTTTGTTGGGTGTCTATGCCCCTGGCCACAAACCTTCCTCCAGCGCCCAACGCAAACTCGGCCGGTGTCACGGGTCGTTCTACTGATCCCAGCGGTGTGGACGGTGAACGCGTGCCTTTTCGAGATGTTGGAGAGTATTGGCCTTTGGTCAGACCGTAGATCTCATTATTGAAAAGGAGAATCTGGAGGTCGATGTTGCGGCGCAGCGCGTGCAGCATATGGTTGCCGCCAATGCTCAACCCATCTCCGTCACCCGTAGCGACCCAGACGTCGAGTGCCGGATTCGCCAGCTTCACTCCAGTCGCGATGGCGGGGGCACGTCCATGGATGGTGTGGAATCCATAAGTGGCCAGGTAGTAGGGCAGGCGAGCTGCACACCCAATGCCTGATACGAAGACCGTATTCTCCGGCCGAGCATCGAGTTCGGAAAGAGCCTTCTGAACCGCCTTGATGATCGCGTAGTCGCCGCATCCGGGACACCACCTGATCTCCTGGTCGGACGCGTAGTCTTTTGCTTTGAGCTGTTCAGGTGGTACGGAGCCCCGCATCGTCATGTCTCCAGTGTGGCTCTGACGGCGCCCAGGATCTCTGCGACCTTGAACGGCCGACCGGTGACCTTGGAGAACCTTTCTGCCGGTAGGAGATATGTGCTTCGCAACATCGTGACCAGCTGCCCAGTGTTCATCTCAGGCACAAGGATTTTTTCGAATCCGCCCAGCAATTCACCCAAGTTCGGTGGAAATGGGTTCAAATAGCGTACGTGTACGTGGGATATGTCGAGTCCCTGATCGCGTGCGCGCATTGTTGCCTGTCTGATCGGACCAAACGTCGATCCCCACCCCACTAGAGCCAAAGGACCAGATTCGGGCCCCACGGTGACTTCCTGCAACGGGATATCCGCGCCAATGCCCTCGATCTTAGCGGCACGGATGTCTGTCATGTGTTGGTGGTTGTCTGGATCGTATGAGATGTTGCCCGTTCTGTAGTCCTTTTCCAGGCCGCCGCCACGGTGCTGCAACCCTCGTGTACCAGGCTTTGCCCACGGCCGGGCCAGTGTGTGTGGGCTCCGACGCTGGAGTGCGGGACTATCCTCGGCCTCCGTCATGAAGGTGACGCTCAAGTCAGGCAATTGCTCGAGATTCGGGAGGTGCCACGGTTCGGCCGCATTGGCGAGATAGCTGTCGATGAGCACGAACACAGGGGTCATGTATTTGGTGGCTATCCTGACCGCTTCGATCGCAACCTCGAAACAGTCCGACGGCGTCGCCGCGGCAATGACCGGTAACGGGGCGTCGGCGTTCCGTCCGTACACGGCCTGAAAAAGATCCGATTGTTCGACCTTGGTGGGCATTCCGGTCGAAGGACCAGCCCTCTGAGTGTTGATGATGATCAATGGGAGTTCCGTGCTGACTGCCAGACCAATTGCCTCAGTCTTGAGCGCGATTCCCGGGCCGGAGCTGGATGTGACGGCGAGAGCACCGGCGTAGGACGCGCCGATCGCCGAACAGATAGCGGCAATCTCATCTTCCGCCTGGAAAGTGATCACCCCCTGGTGCTTCAGGTTGGCCATCATGTGCAGAATCGGAGATGCCGGA
>JBDGYW010001222.1:0-2336 GCA_039588935.1 Gemmatimonadota bacterium
CGCGCAGCTCCCTCCGATTTTGACTTGGTCATCACCGACCAGACAATGCCCGCTATGACAGGGCTTCAACTTGCTGACGAACTCAAGAACATCAAACCGACAGTACCGGTCGTGTTGATCACCGGGTTCAGCGAGGCTGTGACACCAGACCGAGTGAAGCAGCACCGCGTTAGCGACGTGATAAGGAAACCGTTCACCAGTACCGCTCTCGCCGCCGCCGTGCGGGCGGCCATCGACAAAGGACGAGTCAGATCGACTCGACCTTGAGAAGGTTCGTCGTCCCTGCCACGTGGAACGGCACACCGGCCGTCACCGCAATGTTGTCACCAGATTTGACGAGTCTGCGCTCTGACAGCAGATGGCGTGCTTGGCCGAGCACTGAATCGTAGGTTGGCGTCCCTTGAGCGAGAATCGGTGTCACACCCCACACCAGTGAGAGCGTTCGACAGGTGCTGACTTCTGGAGACAACCCCAGTATCGGTGTCGACGGACGAAATGCGGCAATCTGACGGGCAGTAAACCCGCTCTTCGTGAGACACACGATAAACGGCGCGTCGAGCATCTCCGCGGCGACTGTGGTGGCGTAGGCGATAGCGTTGGCGGCTTCCCCGGACTCACCGCGCTCGGCGAGATCACTGCGTCGTGTTGTTCTGCTCGCAGGTGCCGTTCGCTCGACCTCCTCTATGATCCGCGCCAGGGCGCGCACGGACTCGATCGGGTAGGCGCCGACAGCGGTTTCACCGGAAAGCATCACCGCATCTGTTCCATCCAGGATTGCGTTCGCGACGTCCGACGCCTCCGCTCTGGTGGGTCGAGGGTGTCGTATCATCGAGTCCAGCATCTGGGTCGCCGTGATGACCGGACAAGCTTTGCAGTTTGCGGCCGCGATGAGCCTCTTCTGCGTTATTGGCACCTTCTCGAAAGGCAACTCCACGCCTAAATCACCGCGCGCCACCATGACCGCATCCGCCGCGGCCAGAATCCGCTCCAAGTCGTCAACAGCGGGCGTTGTTTCGATCTTTGCGACCAGCGCGGTCTCCGCGGGAACCAGGCTGCGCACCGTTTCGACGTCCTCAGCACAACGCACGAACGAGATGCCGACAAACTCAACTCCATGTTCTACCGCGGTCTGGAGATGCTTACGGTCAACGTCGGTCAGCGTCGGCGCGCTCACCTCTGAGCCAGGCAGGTTCATCCCCTTGTTGCTGGAAAGCTTGCCTCCATGTCGTACCAGCCCAGCCACGCGGTCAGCTCTTACCCCGGTCACTTCAACGCACAGAAGCCCGTCGTCGAGGAGAATGAGTCTCCCTGGCTCGACGTCTTTCGAAAGCGCTTCGTAGGTTGTTGGAATCTCCGTCCCGCTAGCGTTCTGCTCCGGAGCGAAAACGACCTCGGCGCCCGTTTCGAGTTTCCGCGGCACAGACAGCGAGCCAACGCGGATCCTCGGACCTTGCAGGTCGAGAAGAACGCCAACATGTCTGTCGGCCGCGTCGGAAACCTTGCGGACGCCCTCGATCCACTCGGTCCAGATGTCGGGTGAGCCGTGGGAGCTGTTGATCCGAACCACGTCAACACCGGCGGAGATGAGTTCCGTCAGAATGCTCTCGTCTGCCGATGCCGGTCCAAGTGTGGCGACTATCTTCGTGCCTCGCTGTGTGGAACGCATGTGCAACACCTCATCGTGGATACCCAGGCCCCGTCAGCCGGGAGCCGAGTGCGTGTTCCTTGCACAAAGAAACTGACTTCTGTCGGAGAAACGGCAAGATGCCGAGCCAAGTTCCTATAGATCTCCGGTCATCCAGCTGGATCCTGCTGCTTGACCCAGGTCACCCAGCAGCTAGCATACGCGTTGGCAAGAACGGGAGTGTGTATCACGTCTTCGCGACTATTTCTCAGAGACTCATACCTCGTTGAGTTCACAACCAGTGTTCTGAGGCAATGGGAGGATTCCGGAAAGAACCTGCTCACCTTGAGTGAGACAGCATTCTACCCGACATCCGGCGGTCAACCGCACGACACCGGAACGATTGCTGGTGTCGATGTCTTGGATGTGTACGAAGCAGACGGCGACATCATTCATGTCGTGGATAGGATCGTCGACGGTTCGAACGACGTGCTCGGCAAGGTGGATTGGACGCGCCGTCACGATCACATGCAGCAACACACGGGACAACACATCCTCTCCCAAGCCCTGATCCAAGTCTGCGACATCTTCACAGTCGGATTCACCATCGGTCCGGATTGGTCGACAATCGTGCTCGAGAAGAAGCCGGAGCTGGAGTCGCTCGAGGCAGCACTCGAGATCGCCAATGCGGTCGTCGATGAGAATCGACCAG
>JBDGYW010001223.1:0-2335 GCA_039588935.1 Gemmatimonadota bacterium
TAGTCGAAGTGGAGGTTCAGACTTGTCGCCTCGGATGTGAGTACTATGTTGGACACGATTCCCGCCGTATGATAGCCGGCGTCTGTAAGGTAGTCGGAGACAAGCATCATATCCTCGGGCACGTGTTGCAGCATGAGCCGGACTCCGTTGTCCTGCGGAAGCGTACCGGAAAGAAAACTCACGACACTGGGGCCAGTATTGGCCTCGGTCGAGTACGCGTACTCGTACACCGTGCCGTCGCGAAAGAACTTGTCGAGATATCGCGACGTATTGCGTTCGTAGCCATAGATACCCATGTGGTCGGCTCTGAGCGCATCAATGGTAATGAACAGAAAATTCGGCGATCCAGTCGTCTCAGGGCTGGCGCACGCCATGACGAATAGGCCTGCAGTCAGCGACAGAACCGTTAGACGTAACTTCAGATCATGAAACATCGAGTACAGCCTTTGTGATCCCGCAAACTCGGGTCGCGATCAGATCGTCCCTTATTGCCGGCAACGACGGAGTGCCGGCAAGGGTTCTATTATACCATTTGGCAGACGGACTCTCAATCGGCGACTCTGGTGAATGGTTTCACATAATTGCTTGAGTATTTTAGCTTTACAAGATTGTTAGGAAGCCCTAAATTTCACTAATGTTCCCCGGGGCCCTCGCACTCTAGCGGGTTTCGCCGCCCCGGGGATCAACTTGGTCGGCCAGATCAGATTTCACTTAATAGGTTTCGTAAACACTCGGCGATTGCGGAGGCTGTGCCTCTACAACGAATCCAGGAGATCGGAAATGAAGAAAACCATCACGGTTGCCGCTGTACTTCTAACGGCGGTTATCGCCGTCGCGTCCGTGCATACTGCGCCGGATCCCGGCAGCGAGAAAACAGACAAGACAGCCACTGAAGCGAAGGCTACGCCCACTGCCGACGAGCAGGTCGCGTCTCTCGAAAGGATGTGTGCTGAGAATGCGAAAGCAATGGCAGCACGTCACGCGGAGAAGTCGTTCTATGAGCGGTTGGGTGGAGAGGAAAAGATCCATGTACTGACACGGGAGTTAGTTCGTCTTCATCTGGAGAACGACGACGTTGCCTATCGCCTTGACGGTCTTGATACCGACAAAGTGGCACATCGTGTGGCGCTGTTCATCATATCGGGCACCGGAGGGCCCGCGGTATATAACGGTCCCGAACTGGAGGCGACACACGCCCACATGGAGCTCACCAACGCTGACTTTATGGCGGCGGGCGGCGACGTAGTCCAAGCCATGAAAAACCTGGGCTACGGGCAGAACGAAATCGACGAGATGGTCTGTGCCCTGGTATCGCTCCGCGATCAAGTTGTTCTGCCCGAGGACGACGCGGAAGAAACCGCCAAGCACTAGAGGTCGGCCACCGTGCCCGGGGGACACTCCATCAGCGGGCACGGATTAAGCTCATTTCACTCACGCGGGGATTTCGTCAATCATGGACAATCCGTCCGACAAGCCAATCGACGCGGGTAACTCACCCGGGGACGTTCAAAGCGATGACACGCTCCGCGTGACCAGTCCGGAACGGATCGGCAATTACTCGATCCGCCGACCCGGTCAGCCGAGGATTTCCTCCACTGTAACATCTTTCAGATTCTCCGAACGCACCCTTTGATCGCCGTTCTCTAACCTGCTACAATTATTAATAGCACGGTGTTTCCGCCCGTATTTCGGGGCGTCCCGGCGGGTACGCAAAGGAGTCGTTGAACTCAACTACGGGAGATCCGAGTATGAGCCGCAAAGTCACTAACTATATGACGCGCAAAGTTATATCTGTTAAGCCGGACACAGGGGTTCGAGTGGCCTTCTTCAAGATGAAGGAGCACCACATCAGGCATTTGCCGGTGGTAGATGACGACGACAAGTTGATCGGTATAGTGAGTGACCGGGAGCTGCGCAGACCGGACTGGGTGGATGAGTCCCTGGACATAGCGCACACTTATTATCTTGATGATGAGATGTCAGTGGGCGATGTGATGATAAGAAAAATCCACGTAATACATACCTACGATACGCTTCGCAAAGCTGTCAAACTTCTGCTCGATAACAAAATCGGCGCCGCGCCTGTTTTGGACAAGACGGAGGCTTTGGTTGGAATGTTGTCGGCGGTGGATCTCCTTCGAGCACTACACGACATGATGGATGAAAAAGAATCGAAAACCGAGTAGCACGATGATTGTGGGCGACGGCATTAGTCGCCGGATTTTTTCTCGAATACCAGGAAGTATTGATCCGGAAGGAATTCGTGATTGTCGACGAGAGCGTACCCCGCCGCGTCCATCTCCGATATGATAACGTCCTGCTCCAGCTTGTGGGA
>JBDGYW010001224.1:0-2334 GCA_039588935.1 Gemmatimonadota bacterium
ACATGCCTGCGGTGCGCCAGATGCGACCTCGCTTTGCAATGCCGAGCTGTTCTATCTCGGCAACCCGACCACCGAGTCGTCCCTGAGCATCGAGGTCACGTTCAACGCCAAGACCACCAACGCTACGGGCTTCGCGCAAAGTCTGCTCGGTGCAGACGGCAGCGATCCGGTCCAGGACACCCAGGTTGCCACTGGCTCCAACAGTGATCCGACCGTGACCGTGGCGGGGGCCGTGAGTGGCTCGATGACGCTTGGCACGGCGATCATCACGGAGGCAACTCCGGCCAACCTCAGCGTCAGCGTCGGCACCGAACTCGAAGAGATCGACCTCGGGGCCGAGACGGCTTCGTCGGCCTACATCGCCGATACTGGCACGCTTACCTGGGCTCACACGACTGACGACGAGGACTGGGTTATCGCAGCGGCTAATTTCAATGCAGGCGCTACCCCCGAGTACGCGCAGCCACATTTTCGCATCAGGAGCGGCGATGCCTACGGCCTGAACGTGGACAACGGTTGGGCAGCCAACCTCGACACAAACGCCACGATAGACGTCCACACTCGGTTCAGGATCCGCTTCGAAATCGAAGAAACCGCTGGCGTCAGCGACGGCGGCAACACGCACAAGCTCCAGTGGCGCAAGGGGGCGGGCACCTGGTACGACATCGTTCCGTTCCCTACAGACGATCCGGTTTCGGCGACCTCGTTCGATAGCGTCAACGGGGAGCTGTCGAGCCAGTATGCCCACAGCGACGCCACGACGAACTTACTGTCCGGCAGCGCCAAGAGCTTCGTCACTGGAGATGGTGTCGAGGGCCAAGCGGCTACTCCGTCTATCACGCTGAACAACCAGCACACCGAGGTCGAATACTGCGTGATGATCCACGGCCTGCACTGGACTACGCTACCGGTGCAGAACGTAGATGGCGATACGTTTGAGTTCAGGATGGTCGAGGGCGACGGGACGGTCTATGCGGGTAGCTACACAAGCCCGACGATCACGCTCAACGTGCCTAGCGGCTACATCGGCGGCTGCTTTGTCGAGATGCCTCAGCGCATCGGCCCGTTCATTGACACCAACGGCAACATGTACTTGGTTGTCGAGAGCACGCACATTTCTGGCGACAATACGCCCGTTATGATGAAGTCCACCGATGACGGCGTGAGCTGGGTCTTGCAGGATGCTGCGGGAGGACCGACGACGACCGACTGCGAGGCCATTGATATAGTCCAGAGCGGCGATACGCTCTACATCGGGCACCTGGCCTCTACTGATCCGTGGTTCCACACCTACACTATGTCGGACCACGCTACCACGCCCGATGAGTGGGTCATTATCGACGAATCTATCGAAGACCTGACCGCCAGCTTCCAACAGCATATGGCGTTGGAGCGCCTGACGACTGGAGAAATACGGGCTGCTTACACCGAGACCGTCACGAACGAGGACATACAGCTCGCCACGCGCAACGGTTCTTGGGGGGCTCCTGTCAACCTGGCGGGCTCAGCAAGTGGCGACCTGTTTGGTGGCCCTGTCTGTGTGCGTGGCGAGAGCGACAAGGTTCACTACTTCTACACGAATCAAACGCTAGGGAACCTGTACCACGACAGCCTCTCATCGGGCGATGTGTTCAGCGGCGCGGAGCTGGTTGACAACGACGTTGGGAGTTCTAACTACAACGCGGCTCCGGCAGTTCCACCGATCTACTGGGACAATAGCGGCGTCGAAGAGATTATGGTGGTCTTCAGGGACGACTCTGATGGACTGCTATACTCGGTAGTTGTGTCAGATGATGGATCGCCTGAAAGCCGGAAGGCGGCAAGTGACAATACGGTCAGTGCGGAAGACGAGACAGATGCGTTCCAGACGGCGGCTACCTTATCGATCGATGGTAGCACGGCTTGGTTGCTCTACATCGACCTGACGAATAAGTACCTTTACATCACGAGCAACGATAACGACGGATCTTGGGACACTGACGTGTTGGTCGATAATACGATCAGTGCTAATTGGGTGACTGGTGAAGTTCTCACGCACGGAGGCGGCAAAGTATTTTCATACTTCTATGAGGATGGAACTGGTGTTGCTGGTGTAGGGTATGGTTTCACGGGCCACATCTGGTATGGCGAGTATGAACTCGTTACAGAATCTGAATCGGAGAGCGCGAGCGAAAGCGCCTCAGAATCTGCCAGCTATAGCGGAAGTGCCAGCGAGAGCGCGTCCGAAAGCGCCAGCATATCACCATCGGTGTCGGAATCAGCCAGCGAAAGTGTCTCCGGTTCGGCCAGCGCATCTGCATCTGAGTCCGTTTCTGGTAGTGCATCGGAAAGCGT
>JBDGYW010001225.1:0-2329 GCA_039588935.1 Gemmatimonadota bacterium
TTTCTACTCGTGACGGCGTCAGCCGTCCTCGGAGTCACCGACGACTTCACGGAGGACCCTGTTGAGAGTCCGGCCTTGGAACTGTATGAGCCGGTCCCGGGTTCCACCTACTTCCTGGTGGGTGGGTGTGGGGGTCCATCGAGTTTAGACCCCTCTTGTCGCTCGGTCATACTCGCGTAACCGCCGCCCAATCTGAGCCTTATGATATCATTGGAGTCAAGCCCTGTCCAGAGGTTCTTCTGAAGGAAGCTGCGGGCTTGGACTGAACCTCGAGGCGTACATGGCCGAATTCGCTGCATCCTATAGCATCTATAGTATAGATGCCCCACACCCGGGACAGAGTGATTCCAGGCCCGCTTTCGTGGTCAGCAAGATTGGCGGAGGCTGTGCCCTATTCCTATGCCTGTCGCAGTTTGCGCACTAGCATCTTCCCAAGGAGCCGTCTACATCTGTGAGATTCTGAAGTTCGGAAGCCGCGACAATTGGTCGGATCAGAGCCTTTGAAAGGCTGAGGTAACTATGACTGCAAGATTCTCCCAGAAGAATATTTCCCTGCCCAAGGATTGGACCGACAATCTCAGATCCGCAATTCTCTTTGTCATTTCCCTTGCCCATCTGAGCATCATCTATGCCAGGGGCTTAGCTGCCAGCAGTCGAAGCTCTCGAGTACGGCACAAGGCTGAGGTTGAGCACCTCCAGAATGAGGTCGAGCTAAAGAAAGAAGAGATGCGAATCAAAGATGCGCGCATGGCACGCCTCAATCCCCGACGCCGCCCGTATTACCCACCGGCCGAGCGGATGGCTATCCTCGAGCTCATGTCGATTCGGGGCTGGTCCCAGGCTGAAACAGCTCGACGGTTTCTGCTGAAGCCCACGACGATCGCGTCCTGGCTGAAGCGAGTCGACGTTGGAGGGGCATCTGCTCTTCTCCAAGTCCGCGATCCGGTGAACAAGTTCCCAGGCTTTGTCCGCTATATTGTCAAGAAGTTGAAGCTACTCTGTCCCTCAATGGGTAAGAAACGAATCGCTCAGGTACTGGCACGAGCCGGACTGCACTTAGGCGTGACTACTGTCCGTCGGATGCTCAAAGAACGGAGCCAACGGCAGGCTGAGGACTCGAGGAATGAGGATGCAGGAGAAATGCATGAATCAGACACTGCCGAGAAGAAAGAAAGCAATCGTCTAGTCAAAGCGACTTATCCGAATCACGTGTGGAACGTCGATCTCACAGCCATGCCCTTAGGCACTGGTTTCTGGGTGCCTTGGATACCGTTCTCACTACCGCAGGTCTGGCCTTTTGCCTGGGGCATCTGCTGTGCAGTCGACCATTTCTCTCGCCGTGTAATTGGCTTTGCAGTATTCAAGGACCCGCCAACATCAGAGCACGTTCGTGCGTTTCTGGGACGTGCAATTGCCAAATGCGGCGCTGCTCCCAAGTACCTGATCTCTGACAGTGGACCACAATTCCTGAATGACGATTTTAAGGAATGGTGTAGAAGTAAGGGGATTCGCCCGCGCTACGGTGCTGTCGGCCAACATGGTAGCATTGCCTTGATTGAGCGATTTTTCAAGTCCCTGAAAAATGAGTGGCTGCGCTGTATTCTGATCTCGTTTCGCATCGAAAGCATGAGGAAGGAACTGACGTCGTACTCTATGTGGTTCAATCAACACCGACCGCACCAATCATTGGGTGGGCGAACTCCACTTGAAGTTTACGAAGAGCAAACCCCGGCAAATGAAAAGCCACGCTTCGAACCGCGATCGCGATGGCCGAGGCATTCGCGTTGTGCTCGACCGCAGGCACAGGTGAAAGGACAATGCGGCGTTCGGTTAGAGTTGGTCGTCAAGAGTTACGAAGGTCGTAAGCAGCTTCCAGTCGTTGAGCTGAAGGAAGCAGCTTGACGACTTTTTCCGGCGATCATTTGACTAGGGTTCCGTCTGGCTTGCGAACCGGTGTGTCATGAGTATGCCTTCGCCTGGGTTTCAGCACTTGCATCTTTCCAGGAGAGGGTCTATATCTATGAGAAGTAGGATAGCGGAGAAAGCGGTGAGCGGTCAAATCGCTGCGTTTTTCGGGGGTCTATACTCGATGGCCCCCTACACCGCCCGGGGACGTGTTGGGGCGGGAATTGCGGCTTCGCCGGACGGCGTGGCGGGGGTGGACAGCACGGCCCACGGCACTCCGCGGAGCCGCAATGAATCCCTGCCCCTCATCCACGAAGCGGATGTCCGCGTTCTCGGCGGGAGCTGGAACGGTGTCTTTACGGCGATTCGCGCTGCGCGAGTCGCCCCCGTGGAAGAGCAGAACGCCTTCGGCGACATGGCGACG
>JBDGYW010001226.1:0-2328 GCA_039588935.1 Gemmatimonadota bacterium
TCCAAACCGGTCGTCACGAGGAGGTTTCACCACATGACCATGCGCCATACTCAGGAGGCGGTATCGACGGCGTGAACGTACAGGCCAAGCCATCCGGACGAGCTGAAAACGGTGATCCTACGGGCACGGGCGATGGTGTGGAACGCAGTGGGAGAAAAGAGGTGCGCGCTCCTCGCCGTGGTAGGTTGTTCAGGTTTTTTTTCCCGGTGACGTCGTACATTGTCACCAACGGCTGCGTTTTGGTGTTTTGGATCTACCTCTTTGTGTTGAACCGGACGAGAATCATTGGGCGGCAGAACGTGGGAGAGGCGAAGAACACTCTCCTGCTCTCGAATCACCAGTCGATGATCGACAGCTTCCTGGTCGGAATGGGCGCGTACTTTCCGCAGGCGTTGTGGAAGCCACATCTGATCCCGTGGAATCCGGCGGCCGAAGAAAACTTCTTCAAGACTCCATTGCTGGCGTGGCTCGCTGACAACTGGAAGTGCATCCCCGTGCGAAGGGGCCGGCGCGACTTTCATGCGGTCCACCGGATGAGTCAAGTTTTGCCAAACGGAACCATGGTGCTATTTCCCGAGGGCACGAGGTCCCGTGATGGATCTGTGCGCCCGGGAAGGCCTGGAGTTGGTCTGGTTACCCTCGCAACCCGTCCGCGTGTCATCCCTGTGGCGATCGAGGGTATGAACCGGGCACTGCCGATAGGAAGGGTCGTGCCGAGGATTTTCCAACGGATATCGGTGAGCTACGGGGCTCCGCTAGACTGCTCGGAGTTTTACGAGATGCCTCGTACCAGGGAGACAACTCAACTGCTGGTAGACAAGGCGATCGAGGCGATCAGGTTCCAATACAAGGAGCTGCAAGGGCAGTCGGGGCATGCGCCACCGTCTTGAGAGGATCACATTGCAAAACTAGACAGGGCCGGCCCATTTTTCGGGCCGGCCCTTGTTGTGTTGAGGTCTCGCAAGGTTCGCCCAAACTTGGGCAATGAGGTTATGGTCCTCAGCTGAAGCCGCTGGGTCCGCACCCAGCCGACCTGCTGAACGATTCTCTCAAAGCCGTGAGCACGTTCACCACAGAGAAACCCCGAGCCACTTTTGCAGACCCACATGTTGGACATCTGGGGCTCAACCCCTCCGAGTATTCTGCGATCGAAGCACGCACATCGAAAGGCTTTTCGCACTCATTGCAGGTGTATTCGTATGTCGGCACGATTCAAAGTCCTGGTTTCAGATTCTACACTGTTATCATAGCAGTATAGCAATATAAAGATGTTTGTGCGATTGTCTAGTGGTCAATCAAGGCCGGATAAGACAAACCACGAGGATACCGACCGGTATCCCCGTGGAAACGAGCCGCAATTCACCCAACTACGAGATGTCTCAAGCGATGCTCTCCGGGACCTTGTGCAGATGAACGTCGGTCTGAGGGAAGGGAATCGAACAACCCGAACTTTCCAGTTCCTCCTTTAGTGCACGCGTCAGGTCGAAATACACGCCCCAATAATCTTCTTTCGTACACCAGGGGCGCACGACGAGATTCACCGACGAATCGGCTAGCTCGCTCACTGCGATAACGGGTGCCGGATCGTTCAATACGCGGGGCTCTTTCTCGAGGACCCCGTTCATTGTTTCGATTGCGGCGCCGATGTCGTCATCGTAGGAGATACCCATTACCAGATCGACGCGGCGAGTGGGGTTGGTGGCATAGTTCTTAATCGTTTGTCCCCACACGGTCGAGTTGGGTAGGACAATGCGGACGTTGTCTGGGGTGTTCAGGGTCGTGGTGAAGATGCCCACAGTGTCAACGGCGCCGGCAACACCGGCAGCTTCGATGAAATCACCTGTGTGAAACGGGCGGAAGATCAACAGCATTACACCTGAAGCGAAGTTCGCGAGCGTACCCTGCAGTGCCAAACCGACAGCTAAGCCGGCAGCACCGAGCACCGCGATCATCGAGGCGGTCTGGATGCCCACCATACCGAGCACCGCGATCAATACGAATGCCATGACCAGATAGTAGGTCAGGGAGGAAACGAACGGGACGAGCGTCGGATCCATCTTGCCGCGCTCGAGAGCTGTCGTGACGCCCTTTCGAATCCACTTCGCGATCATCCGGCCGACGACCAGGATCACCAAAGCACCTAGGACTTTGAGGCCCCAGTCGGTTATCAGCGTCGTGATGCGAGCGACAATGTCCTCAATCTGAAAGGTTGCAAAATCCATAGGTCCTCCTGCAATGCAGTCCTGATGGTGATCCAGACGGTTGAATGGAGCGGTGGGCGCAGGTATGCACCTTCTCGGGAGAAAAAACGCTTCTGCCGTTCAATCC
>JBDGYW010001227.1:0-2326 GCA_039588935.1 Gemmatimonadota bacterium
TGCCCGACGCTGTCCAGGTACAGTCCGCAATGTTGCAGCAGATATCGTTCTGAGGGGCTCCGGGATCACAATCCTCTGCGGCATCTATGATCCCATCTCCGCAAGAGCCGCAGGTGTCGCTTGCCTCGTCACAGTCAGACGGCACAAGACAGGGATTGCCCATGCTCAGGCACGCACCCCCCTGGCACTGCTCGGGCCCGGTGCAGAACAGGTCGTCGGTGGCACAGGGCGCGCCGTTCGGCAGACCCCAGTCAGCCGGACAAACCACGTTCATCCCATCGCAGAACTCGACCGCGTCGCAGGGGTCGGCGGCTGTCCGGCACACCGTCGAACTCGGTTCCACCACGTCCGCCGGGCAGACAACACTGATTCCGTCGCAGTTCTCGGCGATGTCGCACACGCCAAACACCGGCCGGCACATGACGTTCACGCCCGCCACCAGGTCCGCGGGGCAGTCCACGTTGATCCCGTCGCAGAACTCTGCCGCGTCGCAGAGGTTGGCGACCGCCCGGCATTCGACGCCGATCATGGCCGCTGGATCGTTGATGCAGCCTACGGCCGAATCGCAGGAGTCGATGGTGCAGGGCAAGGCGTCGTTGCAATTGCGTAAGGTGGGGCCCGGCATGCAAGTGCCGGACTGACAGGTCTCCCCAAGGTAGCACTCATCTCCATCGTCGCAAGCAGTGCCGTCCGCGAGGGGAATATTGTAGCAACTGCCATCGGAGGGATCGCAGAAGTCGGCGGTGCATTGTTCATTGTCGCTGCAATCAACCGCCGGAACAGGCATGCACTGGCAGTCCACACAGATCTCCGCGCCATTGCAGGGGTTGTCGTCGGCGCAATACTCGGTATCACAACAATCTGAGCTGCAGGTGCGTTCATATTCGTCCGTAAGGCCGTCACAGTCGTTATCTTTTCCGTCACTACATACCGGGCTGTCCAGCGACCCTCCCTCATACATGCCGGGGTGTACATCGGAATCATTGTCGTCGCAGTCCATTCCACATGTCGGTGGAGAGTGCCCGTCGCCGTCCACATCAATGAGAGTGCCGACGCATGTGGCCTGGTCCGTGCAAGTGTCGGTTTCGGTGCAATCATTGCCGTCGTCGCAAGGAATGTCGGGCAGGAGAATATTAACGCATCCCTGCCCTTGTACGCAGGCATCATCAGTGCAGTCGTTGCCATCATCGCAGACATCCGGATCCGCGTTGTCGATTTCGTCGTCGCAATCGTTGTCCACCCCGTCGCATTGCTCGAGGGCGTCGGGATGGATGTAGGGATTCGAGTCATCGCAGTCGTCGCCGTCACACCACTCGGCATCGTATCCGTCAAAGTCCATGTCACAGACAGGGTCTTCATGAATACAGTATCCGTATTCGCACCATTCATAGTAGGCACAGACATGGCCGCACCAGCCGCAGTTATACCGGTCGGCGATGAGGGATGTCTCGCAGCCATCTGAAAGATCGTCGTCGCAGTTTCCCCAGAACTCCAGGCACTCTTTAAATTCGCATACGCCGTCTACACAAGCTCCGGTTGCATTGATGTACTCACAGACGATTCCGCATGTGCCGCAGTTGTCGGGGTCGGACTGCAAGTTTGCGCATGTGCTGTTGCAATCCACTTGGTCTGACGGACAGTCCAGAGTGAAGACAACCTTCTTCACCATCAGGGCGCACAGGTTGTCGTCCCAACTCTCACAGAGGACGGCACCATCCGCCGTTGCGGTCAGGTATGACTCTCCAGAACGGGTTGTGCCGATGTAACCAATGGCAAGCCCTTCCGGGCCAGTTGGGCCGCCCGGTTGGCGGATGATGTCGACGGTTTCGTCTCGAGTGTTGCGGGAGGAGAGAAGTTCAACCATTGCACCCTCTAGGGGCTTTCTGCAGTCGTCGCCGACTAGATAGACTTGGATCTGTACTTCGGCTGACAGCCTGTTGGCGACTGGAATCGTGTCGGATTCGAGCTGAATCTCCCCGACCATGTGGCTGAAGAGACATGCCTTGGTTGGATCGGAGCCGCATCCGAAGCAGAATATTAGTGGCGCGACCAAGAAGGCGGCAATGAGCCTGAAGGGCATCTGGAGAATCCCTCCCCCGGTGTGAATGGGCTTCTCTTTATATTTTCGGGTTATGTGGAGTTTCTGTCAATCGGGGGGCGCTATTTGGTCTTTTTCTTGTCGTCGATGGAGGATTCGTAGAGCCAGCGGGCGAGGAGGCGTTGGTCTTCGAGGTCGATGTTTTCGAAATGGCCCCGGACGGTTTCGCCTTCTTGTTCCAGGACTATTGCCGAGGTCTGGATGGCGATGCTGGCGTTGGGGGGTTGG
>JBDGYW010001228.1:0-2324 GCA_039588935.1 Gemmatimonadota bacterium
CACCCGCCGAAAACCGCTTGCCGGCATCCCAAGCATGCGGCTTTTTGAATCCCGAGTGAAAGCGCGGATTCGGCTTCGCCGGAAACAGGTACTCGTGTTTTCCGCAACACGGAACGCGCCGTAGAGCATCGACCAACATGTCCGGTAGCCACGCCGAGTTTGGCTCTCGCGTGCTCTCAAATCCCATCAGGCCAAGCAGACCCCAGATAGCACGGTGATGTGAAATTGGAGGTTTTCATACTGCCTGCGCCGGTTACTGGTATGTGCGAGAGTGAGATCCTGGAGAGGCCTGAGTCGTCTGGATCTGCTACAACGACGAGCGAGGCAATCGGGCTAACATAGGTTGGGGCCTAGGCAGGCACCTGACGATATCGGCCGATTGAACGTTGCGATGACGGCGTCCGCCCATGATCTGGACATCCTTCTTCCAGTACACAACGAAGCTGCGTCCATCAGCGGGACGGTAGAGGAGCTTTGCGATCACATCTCGAAGTTCGTGCGTTGCCGCTTCATCATTTGTGAGGACGGCAGCCGCGATGGCACCAAGGAGGTGCTCCGCAGCCTCGCACAGAACATGCCAATGGTGCTGGTGCTGAGTGAAGAACGAAAAGGTTACTCGCGGGCGGTGACAGATGGAATGCGGAGAGTACGCGCGCCGTATGTGCTTTGCCTGGATTCCGACGGGCAGTGCGATCCGGCAGATTTCGAAAAGATCTGGCGCGCGCGGTGCGAATCCGATATCGTGATCGGCTGGCGCGTCAAGCGAGCGGATCACCCGGCCCGGAGATTCATGTCGCGCTTGTTTTACCTCCCGTACCGGCTTCTATTTCGCATCCCGATCCACGATCCGAGTTGCCCCTATGTCCTCATTGCAAAGAAGGTTGTCGATCGTCTGGTGGACGAAATGGGTGAAATGCAGCAGGGCTTCTGGTGGGAGTTCGTGGCCCGCGCGCATCGGAGAGGTTACGGCATCCGCGAGTTGCCCATCCACCATCGGGGACGATCGTCGGGCGCGAGCCAGATCTACCAACTGAGCAGGCTGCCGGGGATTGCCTGTTCACACGTCGTGGCCTTGTTCAGGACCTGGTCACAAACGCGTACCTGAGCCAGGATGAAGTGGCTGTGTGACGCGGAGGTTGGATGGGCGTTACCGGGAGAGGTGCAGCGGGCCGGCAAAACGCGCTAGCGCAGAAGAAACGAGTGGCCACGATGGCAGTTCTGGATCGGCTGGAGAAGAGCACAGATCGTTTTTCCCGCTTCCTGGAGAGCCACCAGTCAGCGTTCCTGACTTGTTTTTCACTGATCTACTTCGCGAGTTCCATCTGGCTCGCCTCGATCAAGCAGTTGTGGTCTGACGAACTGGTGACCTACTATCTCTCCGGCCTGGGCACACTCAGTGAAATCTGGGCGGCTTTGAGAATGACGATTGACAATCAGCCACCGCCGTTCTATCTGGTGACACGCGCGGCAGTCCGATTGGGAATCGATGCCCAGATCGTCACCCGGCTGCCGGAGATTGTCGGCTTCTGGCTGATGACCCTGCTCGTTTTTCGGTATGTGACGCGGCGAACCGGCGCCCTATACGGCGCGGTTGCCATGATGGGGCCCTATCTCTGTAACACCTATATCTACGCTTATGAAGCCAGACCGTACGCGCTGGTACTCGGATTCTGCGCGCTGGCCCTGTTTTGCTGGCAGAGCGCCGGTGACGGGCGACGACGGGTACCGGCTCTTTGTGGATTGGTGTTCAGTATCGCCGCGGCAGTCTCGAGCCACTATTATGCGGTTCTCGTCGTCGGAGTACTCGCCATCGCCGAGGTCGTCCGGTCTGTTTGCCGAAAGCGCATCGACCGGCCGATGTGGCTTTCCATCGGGTCCGGAGCCAGTGTCGCGTTTCTATACCTCCCCTTCGTGTTGCACACCATGGGCTGGTTCGCAGCAGAACACTGGGCGACCCCTGAACGGCATTCTGTCATTGAGGCGTATCTGGTGTTGCTTGGCTACTCCGTGCTGCCTCTGGTAGCTCTTCTGGCAGCGGTCGCGGTTTACCTGATACTGGATAGCTGGTCGTCCGGCCGGCAAGGTCCCAAGGGTTCGGAGCGGCGGATCCCACCACAGGAGATCGCCGCCGGTCTGGCGTTGCTGCTGTTACCAGTGATTGGATACGCGGTCGCTGTTTTGGCGACGAACGCGTTCGTTCCGCGATACTTCGTGGCCACAGTCATTGGCTTCAGCGTTTTGACAGCGTACGCCGGTTTCCGCACTACTGGAGGCAGCACGTTGTTTGGAACCGCCTGGCTGACAATTGCGATGGTGGCGTTTCT
>JBDGYW010001229.1:0-2324 GCA_039588935.1 Gemmatimonadota bacterium
GATGCGCGTTACCGATCCGACGGGCCCATACATGGTCCACCCAGACGACGCACGTCTCATGAAAGAGGCCGAAGCGCACAAGGGCGAGTCGGGCAACTACGCGCTTTATTGGGAAGGCACTGACGACGACGGTGACGGATTCTATAACGAAGATGGTCCAGGGGGCGTCGACCTGAACCGCAACTTCCAGCATGAGTACCCACACAACCAGTCGGATGCGGGACCGCACATGGTGAGCGAACTGGAATCGCGTGCGCTTTTGGATTTCATGATCTCACATCGAAACATCGCGATGGTGCTCACCTACGGAGAAACCGACAACCTGGTCTCGGCGCCGACATCGAGCGGGGCTCTGGCGTCGCAGACGGGTGTTCTGCTGTTCGACTACGCAAACGAGAGTTACGGAGCTGCCGACACTGTCGGGACATTCCCGATTTCGGTGCCGGGGCGCCGCTTCGGCTTTGGCATGGGGGGGTACTTCCGGCGGGGTGCTGCAGCTGCGCCGCGCCCGCTCGAGGGACGCCAGCCCAACAAGACCATCCATCGATCCGATATCGAATACTTCAAGGCCGTAGGCGAGGAGTATCGGGAAATCACAGGGATCGAGAAGGTGGCCGCAACGCGGGTCCCAAAGGGGGCCTTCTTCGAGTACGCGTACTTCCAGTTTGGAGTCCCGTCCTTTTCGACGCCGGGGTGGGGGCTGCCTGAAGCCGCTCCCGGTGCCCGAGATGGTGGTGCTGATGCGGCTCCCGAAGCCGAGAGGCCCCGACCGGCCGGCATGCCCCCGGGCGGTGCTGCCGCGACAAGGGGGAGAATGGGTCCCGGTGCCGGTCAGGCGTCCGGATCAGGAGATGGTGCAGACTTGGCGATCCTGAACTGGATGGATGCCGAGGAGATCGATGGCTTTGTTGACTGGACCGAGTTTCAGCATCCAACGCTTGGCACCGTGGAAATTGGCGGTTTCAGCCCTTACGCGAGCAACAACCCACCGGCTTCTGGACTTGTTGCCCTTGGGGAATCGCACGCACAGTTTGCGGTGCATCTCGCCTCGCTCTTCGCGAACGTGAGCATCGCCGACGTCGAAGTCACGGACCACGGCGGAGGCGTGTTCGAGATCAAGGCAGAGATCGAGAACTCCGGCTACCTGCCTACTGCTATGAGACAGGGCGTGACCGCCCGGGCAGTAGCACCTACCATGGTCCAGCTCGACGTTCCGCCTGAGGATGTCCTCACCGGTGCTGCCAAGACGAGCTTCTTTCAGACGCTCGACGGATCCGGCTCGAGAGAGACATACGTATGGGTCATTAGAGGGAGGCAGGGCTCGAGCGTCACCCTCAAGGTAAGGTCCCAGAAGAGCGGATCTGACACAGCAATAATCACACTCCGGTGAGGCTCATCATGACGATAACGGGAAACAGATTTCGAAGGGTAGCAATGGGTCCCATCGCCATGTCGGTGATGATCCTGGCATTGCTAACAAATGCAACTCCGGGGATTCGGGCGCAGAGTGGATCGGATCCTCAGCACAGAGTAACCATCGATTTCAATCGGTGGCATGACTACGACGAGATCAAGGCCGACTTGTTGCGGCTCGAGGACGCCTATCCTCAGTTCTTGACTTATGAGTCTGTTGGAACGAGCCAGGGTGGTCGTGACATGATGGTCATGACGATCAACAATCCCGAAACGGGATCCGAAATGAGCAAGTCGGCGATGTTCATCGACGCCAACATGCACGGCAACGAGATACAGGGTGGCGAGGTCTGCTTGTACACCATCTGGTACTTGATGGAGAACTACCGCAGAATCGACAGGGTCACGCAGCTCGTAGATGAACGCGTCTTCTACATCATGCCTGTGGTCAATCCGGACGGCCGGGATTATTTCATGGACGAGACCGGGTCCGGCGCCCGAACGGGACACGTACCGGTGGATAGCGACAACGATGGGCTCTTCGATGAAGATGGCCCGAATGACTTGAACGGCAACGGTACCATAGAGCAGATCCGCAAATATGTGCCGGGCGAGGGAGATCTAAGGATCAGTCACTTGGATCCGCGTATTCTGGAACCCGTGCCCGCAGGTGAGCGCGGCGACTACGTCATGCTTGGAAGTGAGGGGATTGACGACGATGGCGATGGTAGGGTAAACGAAGATCCTGTGGGGGGATATGACCCCAACCGCAACTGGGCTTCGGATTGGCAGCCGAACTACATCCAGGGCGGCGCCATGGTGGCCCACGACGTCCCGAGGGACCGCGTCGTCACCGGGAGCAGCCAGGGAGCCTGGCCGGACCCCGACGCCAGCTCCTCCAGGATCGGCCC
>JBDGYW010001230.1:0-2324 GCA_039588935.1 Gemmatimonadota bacterium
GCCGGGCTGATGAGGGTGTTGGCGGGTTCGTCCACGGGCCCGCTGTTGCCGGCCGAGTTTACAACGAGTATTCCACGGCTCGCCGCGATGTCGGCGCCGATCACGACGATCGTCGTGTTACCGTCCATGTCGCTCCAGGAATAGTTGGCCTCTGAATGAGTGAATCCGGTGGAGTATCCCAACGAACTCGTGATGATGTCCGCCCCGATACTGTCCGCCCATTCGGCGCCCGCAACCCACGCATCCTCTTCTATGTGACGTTCCCACGTCGTGTTCTCGGTCTTGGCAAGTATATACGTGGCGCCGTATGCGGGACCGATGAGCTCACCCGGCGCATAACCGCCGATCGTGCTCAACGTCCATGTCCCGTGATTGTCGTCGCCCATCTGCCCAACCTCATCAGAGACGATGCTGTCGCCGTTCACGAAATCGTGCGTGATCAGGATGTCTATACTCTGCATGGCGACGTGTGCCAGATTGTCGAACCCTGTATCCATCATGCAGATCCATACACCATTGCCGCTGTATCCCGCATCGTGCAGCGGTGGCACATTGATCTGGCTGTTCTGCGTCAGAGAGCTACCGTAATCGAGTGAGAAAGCGGAGGGCGCTCGTTGCACCTCGGGACCGCTCGTCGCCTCGACCGGGTCGGGCAGCGGCGCCGTGCCTACGCGGACGAGATCCATCCGGCTCACAAATGGAAGCGCCGCGATGGCATCCACCGCGCGAGTGTCCATTTCTATCGAAACGGCATTCAACCAGCGAGACGTGTGTCGAACGCGAGCGCCCCGACGGCGGACCTCCTCGACGTAGCGACGAACAACAGGGATATCGTATGAATCAACGAGGTTGTGGAACCCGCGGTTTCGCGCGCGGCGCGCACGGGCGTGTGGAGTAAGCGCGTCCTCGACCTCCCGCAAAACGGTAGAGAGGTCATCGCCCTTGTCCATGAAAAAGACCCAGGTGGGCAGCCGATCTGTTTGCCCCGCATCGCTCAGGGCGCTTTGCAGTGATGGCGACAGCTTGTCGGGCGTCTGCGCGTGCGCACAAACGGCGATCGCAATGACGAATGCTGCAAACAACAGGACTGTAAGATGCGTTCTCATCGTCATTAAGTTGGGGGGGCCGGCAGAGGCTGCAGGGCTGCCGTAACATTATAAGTATAAACGTTTTTGGCGCTTAACGCAAGGCGTGGTATCGCGAGCTATGGATTGCCGGAATGTAGCGGATGTGAAGACGTTACAGCGGGTTCGCGGCGAACAGGAGGCCTGCCGCCGAGCGGCACGAGAGTGAATTGGGTGGTTTGCACCATCGCCCGCGGGTATACTCCGATGTTGTGACTCTCCACCGACCGACGCCACACCTGGCCCTTTTGCGGCCGTTGAGCTCCAACGACAACTCATGCGTAGAAGTCACATGAACTGCAACCGCCCCTCACCCGCCTTTCAAACGATGCGTTTTCATTGCCCATCGGAGAACAGAAATGGAAGAACATGCTGAGACTCAGAACAAGGTAGTGCTGCAGGACATGACGTGGCGCGAGATTGCGTATGCCTTGGAAACAGGTTTTGATACGGTCATTGTAGTCGTTGGCTCGATCGAGCAGCATGGACCACACCTGCCGATCAGCACCGACACGCTCATCGCCGACGAGCTTGCGGTACGCATTGCACACAAGCTGGGCAATGCATTGGCCGCACCCACCATCCGACCGGGGTGCTCGGATCATCATATGAGCCTGCCCGGAACGATCTCGCTTCGTCCCGAAGTGCTGCTGGAGATACTCCGTGATTATTGTCGCTCACTCGCCAATCATGGCTTCAAAAAGATCGTGCTTGCATCGAGTCACGGGGGAAACTTCGCTCCACTGGAGACATTTGCCCCCGGCCTCGTGCGGGAATTTCCTCAACTGCGCATCGTACACTACGGTGACCTGAGAGGTTTTTTTGATGCCTATATGGCGGAGGTCAACAGGCTGGGGCTGCCACCCGAGAAGGTGGGAGGTCATGCCGATCTTGGTGAGACCAGTGAGATCCTCCACATCCGGCCCGATCTCGTCCGGAAAGATTGCTACGAACAGGGCTTTATCGGCTCCGCCAAGGGCCTGATATCGAGGATACTCCGGGACGGCATTCAGGCGGTCACGCAAAACGGGATACTGGGAGATCCCACAGGCGCAGACGCCGAGACCGGTGAGGCCCTTCTCGAAGCGATGGCTGTTCATCTCTCGGAGTGGGCTCGAGAGGAGTTGGCAGACTAGCTTCACCATCACGATGAGTAACATCCCCCACATGACGCCGGATGAATTCGAACGATGCGGTCAC
>JBDGYW010001231.1:0-2323 GCA_039588935.1 Gemmatimonadota bacterium
TAGTTCTATCAGCTCATGCATATCACACTCGCAACGGTAGGGTCCCGTGGCGACGTCCAGCCATACATGGCGCTGGGCATCGGCCTGAGGGAAGCTGGACACTCGGTCTGCGTTGCCACCCACAGGCATTTCGAGGCCGCAATCAGAGAGCATGGACTCGACTTCTCTCCTGTGGAGGGGAATCCACGCGAGACCGTTGAAAGTGAACTGGGGCAGAAGTGGTTGGCTGCAGGCAAGAACCCTGTCGCTTTCACGAAGCACATGGTCGATCTGATGGAACCGATGATGGTAAGGGGTACGGCCGACTGTCTGAGCGCGTGTCGCGACGCAGACCTGGTGCTGTATTCGATCTTGGGCTGGCTCGGAACACATAGTGTCATCGAGAAACTAGGAATCCGCGGCTACGCGGCTTTCCTCCAACCGACCGCGCCAACCAAGCATTTCCCGAGCTTTGCGTTTCCGATCCATGCCAACCTCGGCGCGATGCACAACCGCCTCACGTATGCTGTTGGGGAGCAGATGTTCTGGCTTTTGTTTCGTGGATCCATGAACCAGGCTCGAAGAGAAGTACTCGACTTACCGAAACTGCCGCTTCGTTCCCAAGCCGGCGCCCTGCGAAAACTCGACCTGCCGATGTTCAACGGGTACAGCCCAACTGTGTTACCCAAACCGCCTGACTGGCCAGACAGCGTACATGTTACCGGGTACTGGTTCCTCGATCAGCAAACCGCATGGGACCCGCCGGAGGCACTCGTCGAGTTTCTCGACGCCGGCCCACCTCCAGTGTACGTCGGATTCGGCAGCATGCATGCCCGAAACGCAGAGCAATTCACGGCCACAGTGGTCGAGGCGTTGTCGCGAGCGGGATTGCGGGGAATCATTCTCTCGGGGTGGGGAGCCCTGACGCACACCAACCTGCCTGACCACATCTTCGCGGTGGAATCCGTGCCACACGATTGGCTGTTTCCGCGGGTCGCTGCCGTCGTGCACCACGGAGGTGCCGGAACTACTGCAGCAGGCCTACGCTCCGGGGTACCATCGATAGTCATCCCGTTCTTTGGTGACCAGTATTTCTGGGGGAGCCGTGTGGCGGCTCTCGGAGCCGGGCCAAAGCCAATCCCCGTAAAACGCCTCACCACAGCCCGCTTGGAGCGTGCAGTTCGGGATGCTGTTTCGAACCCACAGATGCAGGAGCGAGCCCGAATTGTCGGCGGGAAGATCCGGGCCGAACAAGGGGTGGAAAGGGTTGTGGAGGTTTTGAGGAGAGTATTTTGAACGGCCGATCCCGAACACACTGAATCTCCAGACTGAATGGCTATGTCAACACCGACGAACCTCTACGGCCAACGCTGCGAGTCGTTCGCCACCGAGCGAGACCGCCTGGACAGAAAGGTCAGACGCTTGATGAACGCGCGGATGGCAACATTCCTTGCCGGTGTGTTCTGCTTGTTGGGCGCATGGGATGTCGGTGGAATACTGCAGTGGCTACTACTCGCATCTGGAGTGCTTCTACTTACGAC
The DNA here is from genome assembly GCA_039588935.1 of Gemmatimonadota bacterium. Lineage (GTDB taxonomy): Bacteria > Gemmatimonadota > Gemmatimonadetes > Gemmatimonadales > GWC2-71-9 > JBDGYW01. The sequence continues at coordinate 1,521 of JBDGYW010001231.1, forward strand.
GTTCATTGCGCTCGTGTTCGTCGACTCCAAAACGAAGGCGCAGCGGCGTTTCCAGGAAGAGCTACGCAGAGTGAATGAGGATGCCGCAAGGCGTCTTCGCAGAGAGTGGAACGAGCTACCGGACCTCGAATATGGCCCGCCGCCAGACCACGCCTATGCCGGTGATCTGGACTTGTTTGGACATGCCTCCGTTTTCCAGCTCCTTGGCACTGCTGCCACGATACCGGGCCGTGAGACCGTGCAGGAATGGCTGCTTCGACCCGCTTCGAGAGAAGTCATCCGACAGCGCCAGGAGGCCGTCAGGGAGTTGACGCAGTTGTTGGACTACCGGAACAACCTGGAAGCTCGTGCTCGGATGATCGGGCGGGAACGCCCGCACGCTCTGCACGCATTTCTCGAATGGACCAAGGGCAACGACTGGATTCTGAAAAAACCTGCACTCGTCTGGTCCGCGCGCCTGCTTCCGGTTGTCACCTTCTCCTCGATAGCACTTCACATTGCCGGCACCTTCACCGTGCCAATATGGGCGCTGACGATTTTCATCGGAATTCTCATTAGCTTGAGCACGTACGCACCGATGCACGCCGTGTTCCGTTTGGTGGCGTCCGGAGACGTTGGACTCAGACGCTATGCGCCGGTGTTCGAGGCAGCCTCGGCGGAGAGGTTCGAGTCTCCACTCCTCAGAGATCTCTTGCACCAGATGGAACCGGCAGCTCAGGAGATGCGGAGGTTAGATCAGATACTTGCGTATGCCGAGGTACGGCACTCGGGGATGCAGCACGGTTTTGTGCAACTGTTCCTGA
>JBDGYW010001232.1:0-2319 GCA_039588935.1 Gemmatimonadota bacterium
GGAAACGGCTCGGTTCCGAGGTCGGTACGGAAGCCAAGCTGTTCGAACGGGACCGCGGCAAGATAGAGCCATCCGGTACCGCCCGCTTCGTGCTCGCCGTAGATGTGATGAACGTAGCGATCCGGATCCTGGTAGATCCTCGACTTTGCTATTTCGAGGAGCTCTCTGCGCGTGCCAAAAATGATCGCCTCTTCGGGGCACTCCTCGACACACGCGGGTTGTTCGCCTTCCTCGAGCCGCTCCCAGCACAGACGGCATTTTTGAATCTTGGGATTGGGGCTGTCGTACTCGAACTTCGGGATGTCAAACGGGCACGAGAGCATACAGAACCTGCAGCCCATGCATTTACTCTCTCGCCAGACGACCGGACCCCGCTTCGTTTTGGTCATGGCTTTTGTTAGGCACGCGCTGGCGCATGCCGGCTGACAGCAGTGCATGCATTGTTTTTTTACGAACACCTCACCCACATCGGTCTCGTAGCGATTGACGACGCTCCACTGCGTCGTGGTTTGCTTTCGCTCCTCGCTGAAATCGGGGTCGGGCGGCTCGGGCAGACCGTTGGCGTCTGCGCAGGCGATCTCGCAGACCCCACAGCCCGCACAGATCGTCGTGTCCACGAGCACGCCGACGAATTCCGGGTCGGGCTCTGTTGCTTCGGCTCTCGAAGATCCTCCCGCGAGGGCACTGATCCCGATCAAGCCCATTGTTTTGAGAGCATCTCTCCTGTCCATTTTTCTCCTCGCTTGTCAGCGTTGTCGTTGCGCCGAGATCAGTCGAAAAACTTCTCGCGCAGTTTGGCCCACTCCGTGTCGCTCAGATGCGTGATCAAACCGGATGCCGGCATTCCGCCATCCTGCATCGTCGTGCTGAGCGCCGGGTTGTGGGGAGAAATCGTTGCGAGAAAGACCTTGAGTCTTTCCACTTCTCGTTTGAGCCAGCTCTTGGCCTCGGCCCCGATCACCATCGTCTTTGTGACGAGCGACGTGTCTTTTGGTTGGATCCTGTAGAGCCACGACGCGGTGTATGGCTCGATGCCGCGGAGCTCACCCGCCGTGAGCAGCTCCGTATTGACCTCTTCGACTCTGCCATCGATGGGTGCGCGAAACGCGATTGCACGACCACCACGCCAGACGCGCAGAATGGCCTCGCCACGCTCGACACGGTCACCCGCGGACTTCGTGTCCGCGCCGTCGATCTTGCCGATGATATGACGCGCAAAATCGTCTATTCCGAGTTTTGCGACGCCCGATTCTTCGAGATGGAGCCACGTGTGGTTGGGCTCGAAGAAGACACCGGGTGGTGTCCGGTAGGATGGCTCTAAGAGGGGGATTGCGCCAGGGCCGGCGTACGCCGGCGGTGCAACCTGCTTGACTTCAACGCTCCGCTGAGATCGTCTCCACTGAAAGTAGAAATCGACCCCAAGGAAGATCATAACGGTGAGAAGAACCAGTAGCGCGACCATGATGCTACCTCCTTACTCACGGGATCAAAACCGCATTTCTTGTTCTCCTCTCATTCAACATGGCATATTCGGGGCCGATGAAACGAGAAAATGTGAAAAATTTCACTAACTATAACTGTTTTGAAGGAAAGAAGTTATGGGGGTGATCAGTGGGACAGTGGAGGGTCGGCGATACCCGCCCGTACCGGTCTGTAGAAAAGCTCTACAGCGGTTTTTGTCGCGAGCGGTCTGGACCTGTATATCTCGTTAGTCATCAGAGGGATAGGCGATGGTAGAGGTTTTCAACGCAATACGTTGAAAACCTCTACGCATTTGCCCGGTCTTCTTTACTGGTAGAGCGCCTTGATTCGGCCCCAGGTCGCAGATTCGGTCGGCACCAGCGGTGCACAGCCCAGATCGTTGGTGTCGTAAAGGTTGTCACCATTGTTGTCGAGGCCCCCGGTGCCGGTCGCACCAAGGACGTCCTCCGAGTACCCCAACGAAGCGAGATTGCACGGGTGCGTCGGCATGTTGGGGTGATTGTTGCCGGGATTCAGGTAATACTCCGGCTGCACGACTTCGCTGACAGGGGTAAACACGTTCGGGTCGGAATCACCCGGGTGGCAACCCCCGCACAACACGACACCGTTTCTCCAGTGGTGCTGGCGAAGGCCCGCTCCGGTGACACCCGTACCCTCTTCCCGTCCGTGACATCCGAGGCACCCCATTGGGGCGAGGCCATCGCCGCCATTGGAGGATTTCAAGATGACGGGTGACCTCTCGTTACTGCCGCCAGTATGACAGGTGTTGCAATCACCGCTGAGGAAGTTGAACCGGTGACCGTTGTGGAGGGAGGTATTCCAGGCTTGGCCATCGAC
>JBDGYW010001233.1:0-2316 GCA_039588935.1 Gemmatimonadota bacterium
CGCAAGCTGAGCCAGGCGGACCTGGCTACGATCCTGACGGAGCAAGGACTCCCTGTGACACAGACGGCTGTGTCGTACTGGGAGCGGGCCACGGATGCGCCACCGGGCAGATGGCTGGTGGCGCTGGCTCAAGCGTTGGATGTCCCAGCGTTTATCTTCTTCTTCGACATCCGGGATTGTACCCAGATTCGTGGCGTACGAGAATATGTCACGAAGCTGGAGGCACTGGTATGCCAAGGGCAGCTTATATAGCAGATGACACTGTTCACCGGCGACGAATTTGAGGAATTCCAGGAGAAGCGCGGGGCCGATGCCCGTCGCAACTTCGAGGTTCGCGTGCTGCGCAAGATTCTTGGGCTCTGGTTTTCGGGCGCAGAGGTAACGGGTTTCGCGCGCGGTGAAGACGAGGAGTTCGGGTTCGACTGGTTCAACTGGTCGATGAATCCCCCGATCAAACTCGTCGCTCGCAAGCTGAAGAAGCCAGTGTCCTTATCGGACCTGTTTCTTCGTGTGACCAAGACGGAGGTGTGGGACACCTTCATGGACGCAGTGCATGAGACGGAAGGCAACCACGTTGGCATGATCTTCGATGCGCCGTCGTGGGGCACCATGGTCGTCCATAACATGTTCGACTGGCAGCACCCTGTGGGTCACACCGCGCTGGTGCGTCAGTCGAAGGCATTGGACCAAGGGCTTATCTTTGAGCACATCAATTCCTTCCTCGAGCGACTCAAGGAACAGTGGTCGCCCGTCCAGACCTAATCGCATTCCGCAACGTGTACATTCGCAGACAGATCTGCCGGCGGCCCTTCTCCATGAGTTGGGCCGTGCGCTGATTGTGCACGACGTTTCGGAAGAGACGCGGCGCCTATTCGCCCACAAAGCAGGACAAACGTCAGCCGTTAGGCTTGCACGGAACATCGAGATAATCACTGGTCTTCTGGCCTTTGGTGAGATCGTGCACGTGCTACCGGACGGCCTGACGGTTGAGGAGCATATCGCGCTTGTTGAGCTGGACGATTGCGAGGTCCAGGAGCATTTTCGTGAAGCATGCCATGGGCTGCTTAACATCCACGAGCGATGGCTTACAATGAAAGCACTGGGAGCTGTGTTCCGCGCGTTGCGGAACACCGATACGGATATCATGTCCGAAATCGTTGGAGACAACAGTGAGTGACGAAAACAAAATCGTGGTGCCGGAGTACACCGGTATCAACTATCCGGGCCGCAACAACATGAGCGAGATCCTCGCCGAGGTTGAGCGGCAGCGGAACGCCCGGCGCGACATCGTCGTGAGCACCAAGAAGATGACCATGGTGCGCAGCGACAAGTTCGGCATCGCCATGGAAGTTGAAGTGGGCAAGTCGAAGGAAGTCTTCCCGCTGACCAAGCGCGTCTGGGGCCAGCTGGCCACGTACATCGGCCTGCCGATGCGCACCGGCCTGTGGCACCGTCTGCGCAACGGCGCGCCGACGGGGCGCCGTAAGAAGAACCAGAAGGTCCAGGTGGACAAGTACTGGGATCTCTGGATGCAGCTGTTCAATGACATTCTCCACTCGGAGAGTGACAAGCGGCTCGTCCGCGCGCTGCAGAAGCCCGATAACGGCGACTGGTACATCCGCTCGCTGCTGAGCGACGCCTACCTCATCATCCACAATGATGACATCTTCTTCGCTGCCGCCGAGCAGTTCGAGAAGGTGGGCGCGGAGCTCTGGCACGCACGGCTGTCCGAGGACAGCTTCATGTTCTACGCGGTTGCCCCCGGCATCTCCGCGCAGATCAGCGAAGACCGCGCGTTCAGCGACGGCAAGGGCGGAACGGTCAAGTGGAAGGGCGAAGCCGGCGATGTCGTCAACGCCGCACTGACCATTTCCCACAGCGAGACGGGGCAGGGCGGCCTGACGGTGGCTCCGTCCATCATGCGCAAGGCCACGGCGAGCTACCAGGTGTTCGGCGATGTGATGAGCAAGCGCCACCTTGGCGCGCGTCACGAGCAGGACACGCTGCTCAGCGACGAGACCATCCGCAAGAAGAACGCGCTGCTGTTCGACGAAGTGCGCGACTACTGCGTCAACAGCTTCGACGAGGAGCGCTTCTTGGAGCTCGTGTCGAAGATCGAAGAAGCGGCACAGGACGAGGTCACCGATCCCGTCGCCGCGGCGGACGCACTGCGCGTCGTGTACGACATGAGCGAAGAGCGCCGTGATCGGATCCGCCAGCTGCTGGTGTCCGGTCGCGACTACAGCCGGTACGGCCTGGCCAACGCCGTGGCGCAGGAAGCGCACCAGGACGACGAGATCGGCGCCGATGAGGCGA
>JBDGYW010001234.1:0-2316 GCA_039588935.1 Gemmatimonadota bacterium
TGCACCGACATCGACGAGTGCACAACGGGGGCTAACGACTGCCACGCAGACGCGACCTGCACCAACACACCCGGCTCATTCACCTGCGCCTGCAACACCGGCTACACCGGCGACGGCCGGACGTGCTCCGATATCGATGAGTGCGCCGATGGCACGGCCGGCTGCGACACCAACGCAACCTGCGCCAACACGCCGGGCTCGTTCACCTGCACCTGCAACCCCGGCTACACTGGCGACGGCCGGAGGTGCTCCGACCTGGACGAGTGCTCAACCGGGACTCACACCTGCGATGCCAACGCGACTTGCGAAAACACTGAAGGTACCTTCACATGCATTTGCAACGCGGGCTATACCGGAGACGGATCGACCTGCGATCCAGTCGACATCGACGACCCACCGGGCGGTTGCAGCTGCAATGCGGGAAGCGGACCAGGAGAACTCGCCTGGCTGCTCGCGCTAGCGCTGACAGGCCTGCTGCGGCGTCGGAGAAGAAGCTCCGGACAAGTGCAAGGCGGACTGCAGTAAATTCAGTCGGTTAGAAGGTATCCTGTCCCCGTTTTTCCACAGATCTATCTGGGTATCTTCGGCGCCTCGAACAATACCAGACTGGCCGCCTGAGGGAAGACCCTTAGAGGGTACGTGCGCAGCCAGTGCAGACTGAATCCATCCCTGATCAGCGCCGCGGCAAATCCGCGGATGGGCAGAACGTTGGCCACCCCGAAGATGCCCGGCTGGAGAGTGTGGCTTACATCGGTCTCCGGTGGACCGCCGAAGGGGATGTAGAAAACTCCCTGGTGATCGCCGAACTGAAAGTACGGCATGCTGAAGTCCCCGGTGCCTCCGATGATGGCATTGCCGCCGCCAACCACACAGTCCCGTATTCTGCCGAACGCCAGTCCCATGCTGGGATCCGCCTCGACCATCCCCGCGGCGGTGCTGAATGCCTGGTACAGGCTGTGGTCGATAGCCGGCGCGGAAATGACAAGAGTTCCTCCCTCGGCCTGACAGTCGTCGGCGCGCAGATAGAGGACAAAAGTGTACATGGGATGCAACGTGCACGTCGCGCCGCCCTGGTCGTTGCAGCGCACCTCCATAACCAGCTCTGTATTGGTAGGCAAATCCGACAGGCTGTAGCGGCTGTTGCCCGCATCGTCGGTCACTGTGGCCGAGGCAATGGGACTTGAGCCGTCGCCATCGAGAATGCTGCTCAGCGTGTGGATATGCACCTCGAGATACTGGTTGTACTGAATGGGCTGTGCGTTAATGAAGGAAATCACCATCCCCGAAAAGCTACAGGTGGCCGGCACGCCCGGCGGAACGGCGGCGTCCGGGTAACAACTCACGTCCATGGTCGCAGCGGTCGAGGCATCCTCGGTGGGCCGAATCACGCAGACGCCCTCGTTACACTCGCACAAACCTCCGGCGCACCTGTTCCTGATCCACGCGGGTGCATCCGCGCCCGATGTGCACCAGGCGTTGGAGCCGCACAGGTGGATCCGCTCGCAGATCCCCGAGGAAAGGTTGCAGGACTCCTCCGGCCAGGCGGTGCAGTCGGCATCGCTGGTGCAAAAAGCGCGGCAGCTTGCGGTCATGGGATCGCAGTACTGCAATCCTGATACACATTCCTGGATGGTAACCTCATGGAACGTCTCATCCTCGCACATCACCACCCTGGTCCGGGTAGAGTTGCACTTCTGCTGGCCCACGTCCTCCCGGCAGTCGCCCTGCTGTTCGCAATGGCTGTCAGCATCGCAGTAGAAACCCTGGGGGCAATCCAGGCTGGTTCCGCACTCATCCACACAATCGGCCTTCTGGGTACCGCCAAAGTCGGTGCAATACTCACCGACCGAACATTCGACCGGCACCCAATTGCCGAGATCGCATTGCATTAAAAGTCCGGTGTCGGTACAGTCGGTTTCGTCACCAAGACACGCCGGAAGGTCGCCGGCGTCCCCGTTGGCATCACCGTTCCCGCCGTCATCCTGGCCGCCGTTGGACGAGCAACCGAATCCGGAAAACGCAAGAAAGAGCAGAACGACTCTGGACAAGTACTTCATGGAAAATACTCCCATTCTTCGCGGTTAACTTCTACGGCTCTTTCACCATCGTCGCCTCTACAAACAAGTCGCCCTCTTCGATTCTGAAATCATTCGAGCTTGCCCACTGTCCGACAGAAGCGTTCTTGTATCGGGCGACGATAATCAGCAACCCGGGATAATCGAAGGGACTGACGCTCGAGATCACGAACTCCGTATCCTTCAGGGGAACTTCCGGATTCGTCAGAAACCTGCCGTTGATCGAGTCCGCCGTTCCACT
>JBDGYW010001235.1:0-2315 GCA_039588935.1 Gemmatimonadota bacterium
TCGCGTCTGCGGCGCGAATCTTCGTACTCGAGGCGCTTCAGAGCCCGTATGACAGCTAGTTCGCGGCTTTCGTCGCTCATATCAGTCGGAAATCTTGTACTTGACGGCTTGGAAGAAGGACTCCACCGACCGGAGCTTGTCGAATAGTTGATTATCTTCCAACCCGTGCATCATGCAGTACACACGGATGTCGGAGATGGTGGCGGTTCCGGCCGCACAGGCAGACAGTACGTCCGCGATGCGTCTGCCGGGGTCCGGGACGGTCTCGTCGAAGACCAGACCCACCTCGGCGGCGGCGTCGCCCAGGTCGCGCAGCCACTCCGAGACGGACTTGCCCTCCGTATCGGCGCACGCGCACCAACGCTCCTTGGATATCTCGGTCGTTCGGGTGTGGACCGATGCCGGATATTCGCCCATTCAGGCGAAAGTATGCGTCAACGCCGGGAGGCGAGCAACACAAGTGTGCTTTTACGGGTACTTAGCGGCTGTGGGGGACTTTGATGCGCAGGCGGGCAGGAACGGCCTTGAACTGCCGTTCTAGCCAGGCCTGATAGGCCTTTTGCGCCTGCAGCGGTCCGAGCCTGTCGGATAGGAATCCGAGACCGGACTCGTAGTCCCCGTCGCTAAGCCGCGGGATGTCCCCGCGAATTGGCTGTCGGGTGTGCATTGTTCTCTCCTACCGTCTGCGTTGGTCATCTATTTCTCTGTTCCGTACGCCTTCGCTTTCTTTGGTCTGAAGCCTTCCCGCGAATCCGGCCAGATTCCACGGAGTTGGCCCTCTTCGATGTACAAGCACATTGTACGCACAAATTCGGCCATTGTCACGCCGCGGGCGTGCGAGCGCCTGGCAAGCACCTTGCGCATGGCCGGGGTCAGCCTGATCGTCAGGTTGTGAGTATCGTCCGTGAAGATCTTCTTCGGTCCTCTTTTACCCACTGGATCCATCCTTTCTCGAGACGTTGTAGCGCCGCAGGAACTCCTCGACGGCGTCCTGCATCGATCCCTTCCTGTGCACGAGCTCGATCAGCGTCGTCACGAGTTCCTCGAACAGGGGCGGGGGATCCTTCTTCGGCACGGGTGCAGAAGTCTCGTCGAACGGGTTGTTCGTGAACGAGTGCTTGAACGACTCGTCCAGTACCCGGACGACCTCGTTGTTCGCCTCGATTCTGTCCATGGTGCTCATGTACGGCTTCGGCTTGGGTTTCGGCCTCTTGTCCATCTCGAGCCAATCGCGTGCGTAGGACGGCTTGATGGCGCAGATGGAGCAGCCGTCGTACGCTCCGTGGCGCTCGCAACTCTCACACTGGATCTTGGCGATCTCTTCTTCCGTCATTTCTTGTAGTCCTCCAGGCCGTCCGCCAAACTCTCCGCAATCTCACAATAGCCTCGGATATCGCGATAGTTGTCGGGGACGTGGCAGGGACCGGTGGCGATCCTGGCCACCTTCACGAGCAGCAGGATCATCGCCACATCCTCGGCGCACAGCCCGTCCCAGTTCGCGCTGTTGCGCCTGCCGCGCATGTACGCATTGGTGAGGTCGGCCGCGCAACTCAGGTTGATGTCCGGCGGGCCGTACTGCTTGGCCCGCTCGTCCACGATGCTGCGCTCCTCGATCTTCATCGATTCCCCCACGGGCAGCGGAAAGTTCTCCGGACCGACGTCGCACAGGTGGTCTCGTATGGCGTCGTATATGAGCGTGGAGTACGTGCACTTGTTGCAGCTCCACGCCTCCTGCCCCTCGACCGTCTGGTATTTCGTATAGGCCATCTTTACAGCTCCCGGCAGTCGATGCCGATCGTGCGGTACAGAAGGCAGATCACGTCGCCGATGTCCTCGGTGCCGTTCTCGTTGATGTCACAGGTGGCCGGCACGGATGCGAGCGTCGTACTGGTCGTGGATGTCGTGGTGGGCGAGAGGATCGTCTCGATGCAGTTGCCGGGGCTGCAACGGGCGTGGTGAATGGTCTTGCCCTGGCTGTTGCACAGCGCCTCGCAGTTCTCTTCCTGGATCGACAACTCCGGCGGCTCTACCGCGTTGCAGTCGCTCACCATGCATTGCTCGAACGTATCGACCGCTCTGGTGTCTTCATTCCAGCAATGGCAGGCAGCGTTGAAATCGGGAACCGTGGTGGTGGTCGTACCGGATAGCCCCACGCAGTCAGGATGGTTCCAGCCATCTGTCGGGTCCGTGCTGTCCGGGTTGAACGGCGGCGTGTATCGCTCCTCAACGGGCGTATCAGTAGGCTTGCCCCTGAAGAACAGACCGCCCGTCAGTTGCCCCTTGAGTCCGCAGTGACGGTCGCAGACCTGCTTGGC
>JBDGYW010001236.1:0-2312 GCA_039588935.1 Gemmatimonadota bacterium
TTGCCTCCGGCTGGCACCATCGGGGTAGTCGGAATCCGGCAGCGACAGGTAACCGGTGAGTACAGAACCCGGCTGAAAGCCCGGATCGACACTCAAAGCAGCCTGAAGGCTCGCGAACATCAGGCCGGCACCAATCAAAAGGATGAACGCAATGGACACCTGTGCGGTGACTAGAGCACTTCTCAACATCAGCGTGCGGCCACTTGCGGTACCTGACCGGCTCTCTGTTCGGAACACGGAGTTCAGGTCCGTGCGGAAGATGTGAAACAGTGGAATCGCGCCGAAGAAGATCCCGGCGGAAGTCGCCACAATAAATGTGAAGAGAACGGCGCCACCGTCGAGCCCGATCTGCGAAGCCCGCGGCAGATCATCTACCCCGAATGTGTGGATCAAACGCAACCCGGCCGCACCAACTCCCAACCCTGCGAATCCTCCTAGTATCGCAATCAGCACCGCCTCTGTAATAAGCTGCCAACTGAGCCGTTTCCGGTCTGCACCAAGTGCAATCCGGGTCGCCAGTTCCCTCATTCGAACGTTCGCGCGCGCCAGCATCAGGTTGGCAATGTTGACGCAACCGATCAGCAACACGAACGCCACACCAACCCAAAGCATTATGAATGAGGCTCGGATATCCCTGAGCAGATCGTCCCGCAAACCGTGCACTTGAACGTGGTAACCGGCGTCTTGAAGGATTTGTTTGTATTCGGGGAACGGCTCTTCTTCGCCCAAAGCGAGATTGAGAGCAGCAATCTGGTTCCACGCCTGCTCTATCGTGGCACCGGCCCGTAGCCGAGCTATCATTTCGTAGTTGTTGTTGTGGAGCTCACCCACGGTTCGGTCTCTTGGCCGGAACGGAATCGGTAGGTACAGGCGGACTTCCCGTTCTCCGAGAAAGTGGAAATCCTCTGGCAGCACGCCCACTATGGTAAAGAGGCGGCTGTCGACGCGGAGCTCCTGCCCGATTGCGCTCGGGTCGCCTCCGAAACGCTCGCGCCAGAAACCATTGCTGATGATCACCTTGTTGGCGTTGCCAATCTCTGTCTCTTCCTCGACAAATGTCCGGCCGAGAAGCGGCTGAACACCGAGAGTCGGAAAGAAAGATGCCGTCACCCTCATGGATGAGATGCGTTCGGTGCTCCCAGGCTCGCCGACCGTGTTGCCCGAGTAATCGTATACGGCGACATCCTCGAACGCATCCACTCGCTCCCTGCGGAAGAAATAGTCCGGCGCAGAGTTGATGCCGCGCGCCGCACCGGCGTTGGGGTAGCTGTTGAATACTCGCACCAACCGGTTGGATTCCGGGTAGGGCAGAGGCTCGAGCAAAACCGCATCAATGACACTATAGATCGCCGTGTTTGCACCAACACAGACCGCAAGTGTAAACAAAACTGTGAAGCTCAGGGCCTTCTCCTTCCAAAGGAGCTTGGCACCGAACTTTAGGTCCTGGAACAGGGTCTCCATCCTTGGCGTTCTCCTACCTGGCGCAGGTGAACGAGTGCGCACTGATCTCAAGCGCATCCGTAATCCAGCTGCAATCGCGTCCCCAACTGCATCGATGAAAAACCGCAACCGGCCGCTCAGCCCGGCGTAGCGACTCTCTTTGCTCTGTCGCGACAGAAACAACAGAATGTCCGAGCCGCAACTGTCCCTGAAGTCCGGAGGATAGAGCAGGAGAAGTAGCGTGCCCGCGGCGCGCGCAAGCAAACCACGAATGGAGGATTGCTGTCCCACCATCACGCGCCCTTCTGGCCCGCCGCCAGGCCCATTGCATGCGCGTATCCCACGTCGCGCTCCAGCCGGCGCAACTCCGCGCTCAGTGTCTTTCGCCCGTACTCTGTGATGCGGTAAAACCGCCACCGAGAGTTTCCGATTCCCAGATCGGCAGGAGGCTTCGTCCGTCCGATCAATCCCGAACGGTCCAATCGTTGGATGGCCTCGTAGAGCGTCCCGGCTCCAAGCCGTATGACGCCCGCCGTGCGTTCCTCGATCTCCCGCTTGATTCGATACCCATGCTTCACTCCTTCGTGAAGGCTGAGGAGTATGTGAAAAGTCGCCGGCGTGAGTGGCAGCAGTGTCTCGGGCTTGGGTTTTGTCATCCGAGTCTCGCAGAGGTCATTGTCGTGTTCCGATTATCGGTCGCCGATAATACATAACGAGGGTTCGCGGCCGGAAGTTTCGGCCACTACCATCGCATCGTGCACACCCGTCCCCCCTTGACTCCCTGAGACATTAGGCGATAATCGATAGTACGCGGACCGGACCTCCGGTTGCTGCGGGGTGGGTGGGAGCGACCGACCCGAATTGCTCGGGTT
>JBDGYW010001237.1:0-2304 GCA_039588935.1 Gemmatimonadota bacterium
CCCCAGGGCTTCTTCAGCTGCCTTTCTCTCGGTGATGTCAGTGAATGCTGAATAGGCGGCCACCATCTTGCCGTTCACATCGTAGATGGGAGCAGCGTGCTGAATGGCCCACTTTTTCGTACCGTCCTGCAGCTCAAACCGCATTTCCTTACCGCGTGTCACGACACCCTCCAGCGACACCCGTAGCGGCATTCGCTCCAGAGGAATCGACTCTCCGTTGACATCGAAAATCTGCCACGTCATCCTAGTCTCCGCGAGCTTCATACCGGGCCGGATGGCGTCGCTATGCGCCTCGCCCGCGTATTCGAGGAGCGCACTGTTGAGCCTCACGATGGTTCCGTCCGGAGCGGCAACGATCATCGGAATAGGTGATTGATCTATGACGGCGTTCAACACCGTTTGGGACTGCTCCAGGTCCAGGGCGCGCCGATGGCTTTCCGCCGCCTCCGCCTCAACGGCCTGAGCGAGCACCCTCCTTCTGTGCACGGCTCTGCTAGCGATCATACCGGCGACGACGATCAGACCTACGCATACGATGAGATCGTCGAATTCAGCGACGTTCCCTGGTACACTCCTCGGCAAGCTCCGCGATACGTAGTGTGTGAGTATGATTGCTGTGCCGAAGCCCATCGAGATGTAAGCGTATGACTTCCGGTATGTCAGCAGTGTGGCTATCAAAAGCGTGAAGAGATGGATCGATGTTAGCGCGTAGATCTCATAGTTGTAGAAACTCCCTTGGAAGAAGATCGAGGAGCCGAGACCGCTCAGGCAAAGAATGGCTATGATGACGGCGATATCCGGGCGCCCCAGCCGGATGATGGCCAGTATAACAACGCACAGCAGGATCAACCCGATCATGCTCAGCTGTACCAATAGTGAGGAGTTGGAAATCACGAGTGTGCTACCGACTACCGTGGCTACTGCAAGCAGGATGTGCGCAAGATCCCTGGCCTGGTGGTATGTTTCTGCGCGTTTCGCCAGGTACGGTTTGAGTATGATCCTATCAACCAAGTCGTTGAAACCCATGTCACCCCTAAGATCTCAAACAAGGTCGTGGCTACACGGTTCCACCACAAGCCAGGTGGAGTCTAAATGCTCGTGGCACGTTCTCCGGTATTTGGCGCTCGGTTGCAGTAGATCTGCTGCTCGGAAGGTAGAGCGGCCAATGCCATTGCCAATAAGGTTAGTTGCGCTGCGGGAGGCCGGCAACCGATCTTCTGTGTCCATCTGATCGACTGATGACCTAAAATACTGCAAGAGGCAGCGGACTTCATGAGGCCGCCGCCGTAGTTGCTCCGGAGGGAAGGCCAGGTGACTGACAAGATAGGAATCAGGCTCGAAGATAAGAACGAATGGGAGACGCGCGTCCCGTTGGTTCCGGATGATGTCAGAGAACTGGCATCTCAGGGTGTCCAATTCTGCGTACAGCGGTTTCCCCGCCGTGCGTTTCCCGACGCTTTGTACGAGGCGGCCGGTGCAACCTTGGTCGATCGGCTCCACGATTGTGCGCTTGTTTTGGGTGTCAAAGAGATTCCCGAAGATGAGTTTCGAGAGAATCAGGCCTACATGTTTTTCTCGCACACCATCAAGGGCCAATCCTACAACATGAAGATGTTGGCGGCGCTCGTGGAGAAGCGATGCACACTTCTCGACTATGAGACGGTGACCGACGAGAAATCTCGCCGTCTCGTTTTTTTTGGACGCCACGCAGGACTCGCTGGCGCCGTCGACACACTTTGGACGCTGGGCATGCGGTTGAAGGCGCTAGGGCAGACATCGCCGTTTCTGGATCTCCGACAATGCCGCCACTACAGCACTCTCGACGCAGCTAAGGAGGCTGTTGTTGGTGTTGGGCAACGCATCGCTACTGAGGGACTGCCGCAGAATCTGGCGCCGCTTGTGGTCGGCGTAACGGGATACGGAAACGTTGCTTCCGGGGCTCAAGAGATCGTCGATCTGCTACCGTCTGTTGAGGTAGCACCAGACAACCTGGCGGAGTTCGTGAAGGAAAGCGGGGCTTTGACGGACAAGATCGTCAAGGTGGTTTACAGAGAGCAGGATCTCGTGGAACCGATCGACTCGACTCGTGAGTTCGATCTTCAGGACTACTATGCGAACGGGTCTGCCTACAGGGCCAAGTTTGGACCGCATCTCGAGCTTCTCTCGGTGTTGATCAACGGAATCTACTGGAATGCGAGATACCCGAAACTCGCGGACGAAGGGCAGCTGCGGGAGCTTTTCGGTGTTGTTGGCCGGCCTCCGCGCTTGGTTGTCGTAGGTGACATAACCTGTGATGTCGATGGG
>JBDGYW010001238.1:0-2304 GCA_039588935.1 Gemmatimonadota bacterium
GGAACAGGTGGCGCCAGCCCAGGGCGGCACCGCAGCGGATGCGATGGTCTGCTATGAGGCTGCGCCCGGTGCGTGCGTCGTCGTCAAGGGCTCGAAGGTCTTGCCGTCGACGTGGGCGCGCTCCTGCGATCCTCACGGTCAGGATTTCTCGTTTCGCCTGTGGCAGATCGAATTGCCCAAGTCGTTTACGGCATCAGCGGACAACCCGTTCGCTCTATCAAATGCGTCGAATGACGAGATCGACCTGATGCCCTGGGCGCTGCGGTGGAAGGATCGCGTGCCGTACACACTGCCTCGTGGGCTGCTGTTTCAGGATGGCATGCGACTGACCCAACTGGCGACCTATGAGGACCTGGTGCGCCTGCCGGGATCGTATTGGGTGGATCGCGACATGCAGGTGATTCACGTGCATCCATTTGACGAGACGAATCCCAACACGTGTTGCTTTGAGGCTACCGTGCAGGAACACCTGTTCAAGCCGCAGAGCGTGGGCCTGGATTACATTCGGGTGCGTGGGTTTGTCTTTGAGCACGCGGGGAATGGGTTTCCGAGGGTCGGCGTGGGCGCGGTCTATGTGAACGGCGGCCAACACTGGATCATCGAACGGAACGTGGTGCGGCACTGCAACTCGGTTGGCATTGAGGCTGGGGCGCGGACTGGCGAGATTCGCGCCTGTTCTGCGGCAGAGAACGAGCGCGCCCAGGCGCATGTAGGCGGTTTTATTGTGCGGCAGAACACGGTCTATGACTGCGGCACGGGCGGCATCCAGGGGCACACGGTTCGGAACGCATTGATTGAGGACAATCAGATCTATGACGTGGGCTGGCAGGACGTAGAGCGCTATTGGGAGTGCGCGGCGATCAAGATGTTGTGCAATGTCAACGGCCTCTTTCGCGGGAATGTGATCCACGACATCGTCTCGGCGTGTGGCATCTGGCTGGATTGGGATAACCGCAACTGCCGGGTGACTCAGAATGTGATCTATGACGTTCGGCAGTCGCACCACGGCGGGGTCTTTATCGAGGCCTCCAAGGCGCCGAATTGGATCGACCACAATCTGATCTGGCGCGTCTGGCAGAACGGGGTGTGCTTGTTTGACACGGACCAGACGGAGGTGTGCCACAACCTGATCGCGCACACCGAGGTTCCGGTGGCCTCGAGGGTGAATACGGATCGGAGTCTGAACGGCGTGCCGATGTCATCGGAAGGGAACGCGATTCGGAACAATCTCTTTTACGGCAACGCTTCGTTGCCAGCGATTCAGAGCGCTGACAATGTGTGTGATGGCAATCTGTATTCGGACGATCGTCGCTTGGATCTGGATGAGCGGGAGAACCCGGATTGGGATCAGGGGAGCTCGGTGCTGCCGCTAGAGATGGCCCTGAATGCTGATACGTTGGAGCTGTCCGTTGGTGCGGAGCGGGTGCTTCCGGTTGTGTCTCGCAGCAAAGCCAGTGATGTGGATTTTTGGAACAGGCCGGTCACCGGAGTGCAGGTGAGCCCGGGGCCGTTCGGCGAGCGGTTTGTGGGGCGCGTCTGTTTCAAGCTCACAGTTGTTCTGTCTCAAGAGGGTTGAGGGCAGAAGGAGAACGCTATGCTAAATACATCACTTGGAGAACCCATCCCAGGAACTGGAAATCTCTATGTACTGATGAGCTCCCGAGGGCCGATCGTCATCGATTGGAACAATGCGCACATTGGCAATCCGTTGGAGGATGTGGCCAGAAGCAGGCTGATGCTCTCTGGGGTCGCGATGACAGAGCCATCGCTTCGGCCCGCTCTTGACCTGTTCAGGATCGACAACTTTTGGGCTGCAGCGGGTGTGAATCCAGCCGAATACGGGCGGCCAGAGCTGGACCGTTTTGTCCGTAGCGGCGCATGCTATAAGAAGCAAGTGTCGGCAAAGCCGTAGCGCTGAGAGACCGTCTCTCTGGCCAGACTCCTCTCAAGACTGGAAGTGGCGCACAGCATCGCCAATCTGAGGGTATTTGCGGACCAGGCGCGGCGTGCAGCCGATCCCGGCCGAGGCGCGGATGATGCCCGCGCGTGAGCCGAGGGACGTCGAGACCAAGCGGCCTTTCCTGATGCAGGCACGATGGGTCTCGACGCCACACCGCACGGACGCGGGTCATCCCGAGCCGGTTCTGGACGGCCGGTTCGAGAGTGGTGGAACGACGCTACGCCGGCCATTCCGGCGTCCGGCCCCGGTACGTGATCACAAACAACATATCCTCGATCTCTTCCTCCTTGAAGCGATCCCTCATCTCGGCCGTGTTGGGCAGGGCCAGTTCCCACTCGCCGATC
>JBDGYW010001239.1:0-2304 GCA_039588935.1 Gemmatimonadota bacterium
GTACCACTCCTCGCCCCCAAAGCCCCGGAAGTGCTCGTTAAAGCCCAGCCAGGCTTCCTTCCGACAGGTGAACAGCCCGAGCCCCTGGGCTGGAATCTCGAACGGCGGGTCATCCGGCTCATGTCCGAGAAACCGGAATCCAAGTCCACCCAACACCTCCTCATGTTTGGGCCACGCTATGGGTTTCGCTGGCTTCCAACCAGACTCCATCACGCAGCCGGCGGTTCCGCATGGTTGCGGGGGCTTCTCGGGAGCCAGCAAGTCGAGTAGCCCCACCTGTCCCTCCTGATCCCTGGTAACGAAGTGAGTCTTGCCGCACCCGCAGGCCCATGCGTGCGCCCAGATCCCCCACATCTCGCCCCGCCACACATCATCGAAGTGTGTGGCGGTACTCGTCAAGTCGTCCATCACGAGGGGACCGCACAGCAGGTCCTTACAGTCGGGATTCTGATCGTAATAGTCGATCAGTCGCCGGAGGCTGCCAGGCGCGAGTAAGACATGGCAGTCCATGCACATGACTGCCTCGCCGGACGCCTCGCTGAAGACGCGGTTGCGTGGCTGGCTCGTGCCCCCGGTCTCCGGCATGGCAATGTACTTCGCTCCAGCCGTCCCAACGCCGGCAAGCTGCTCCATCAGCCGCTTGAGATGCTTGCCTTCGGGGAGATGCGGTGAGTTGTCTACCAGGATCAACTCAACCTGCGGCATGACCTCCGGGTGATAGAGGCGGAGTGCAGAAATTGTGAAATACACACCGTCGAAGTCGGCATAATGCGCCATGCCGATAGTTAGCTTCGGCCTCATTGATACTCCTCCTAATCGCGGCAACACAAAACCAACCGCTAGGGAATGCAGTCAGTGTCGTCTGAGTGGTGCTCTTTGTCCTCGGTGCAGGGGTAAGACGGCTCCCCAGAGCAATTACACTCGCACCCCTCTTGCTCGTGAGAACACGAATTTACAGCCTCGACCCACTCAAAAATACCATCACCAACTTGGGTGCAGATATAGGTGCAAGTTCCGACGCACCGCAATGGATCGCAGGTCGTGGTCGTCTGGCATTGCGTTTCCTGGAACAATCCCTCGTTCGCCTCCTCGCATGCATACGGCGGTTCTTCGCACGCCCAGTCGTATGGCGGTCGTATGCAGTGATTGCACCGATCCTCGCACAGTATCCAGAAGTAGCTGTAGAAGATGTCCGTGCAGATATAGCCGCACTTGCAATCATCGGTCGGGCACGGGTCTTCGGTGGTGGTGGTCGTGTCCGTAGTCGTGGTGTCTGTAGTCGTGGTATCCGTGGTCGAGGTCGTCGGCTCGCCAGTCGTCGTGGTCGTTGGGGGCCCACAGTTCGTGTAGGCAATCTCACAGTCATCCACACAATCGTGCGGAGGCTCCGGACACGGACATTCTGTGGGGCAGGCCCCAGACTCCCAGAACCATATCAGCCCATAACCGTACTCATCGCACACCCACTTACACTGCCCATCGCACGGCTCTGCCGTGGTCGAGGTTGTGGAGGAGGTTGTGTGGCATGGGTCCTGCGTGGTGCCGGTTGTACTGGTCGTGGTTGCGTTCAAGAGGCAGAGGGTCGAGGTTTGGGCGCCGCAAAAATCACCGTCCTGTGAGGGATAATCGCAACGGCAGGGGCCGTCGTCAGCGGTTCCTGAGACGCAGGGATGCGGATACTCATTCGTCCATATCCACCTTCCATCGCTGCCGGTCGTAAAGTCGCAGTCGTCTGGGGCCCACTCCCCGGACGCAGGCAACCACACCCACTCACAGATTCCGTGACAATGCGTGGGTCCGGGCGGGATGGTGGTGGAGGTGGTCCCGCACGGGAAGGTCACAACCTCACAGCCGTCCGGGTTACTCGGAAAGCCGCCCGAATAATTGCAGAGGTACCCAGGGCAGCATTCCGAGCACAGATGGTGCCATGACCACCCATCCGGCCCCGGCAGCCAGGCGTATTTGCACCCTTTGTTCTCGCAGCCTGGCGGCAGGGTGGTTGTGCTTGACGTCGTGGTGGTATCGCACGGATCTTCGGTGGTGGTAGACGAGCCTGGCGCCCCCGTCGTGCTGGTACTACTGCCAGCAATAGGCGCACAATCGGGAGGGTAGTTTCGGCCGGTGGCACAGTACGTGTAGGTGCATTCGCCGTCCTCATCGCCGCAGAACGTGGGATTGAGACAGTGGCACGGGCCTTCTGTGGTCGTGGTCGATGGTTCCGCGGTTGTGGACCCGCCAACAGGGCTCTCGCCGCTCCCGTTGCTGGACGATGGCTCGGCGGTCGTGCTGGAACCGGGCGCGGGG
>JBDGYW010001240.1:0-2303 GCA_039588935.1 Gemmatimonadota bacterium
CTACCGTCTATGCTGTGGATGACGAGACGGAACGGTTACTTGGGGTTTTTTCCTTTGACTTCAGCACAGCAAGTGTGGCTATCGAATTCAACACACCGGTGTCATTCACGTGCTGCGACGCATCCGTGCGTCTCCGCGATGGAACAACAATCGAGGCGCATTCCGTGCCTGTGATTGACAAACGCCTCACTCTTCTCGTTGAGACCGAACACGACGAACATGACATCGCGAATGTAACTATTGTTCCCCCTCATACGGCGTAACCGAGGCATGGACGACTTTACCACAGCACTGAATGCCAAGCTCGAAGGTTGGGTTATTGCGCGAATGGCACAGGATTCCGACCAGACCAGGGACCTAACGAACGAGATATACCAAATCGTGTTTCGGTCTGACGATCACGAGCACTTGTGGGATGAGCTCTGCCTGCGTCGACTCAGGACCGTCTTGTCCGAATCCCCGCCTAACGCGAAAAGATTCGGCGCAAAGGTCGATGCCCTTTCCACTCGCTGTGACCGGGCAGTGTCAATCAATGATTTCTTTTATCGCATCGTCAATGCGCGTAGTGCCGAGGAGGCTGCTAGCGTCTTGGCATCATCGTTTAAGTTGTCTGCACAGAGTCTTGAGTTTCTTGAGGGCCTGGATCCGAGCGCATTTGCCCTTAACGCCGTTGTCAACGTATCCCAAAAACTGGTCCAGGTGTTGACCACTCTTGAGGGCCTTGACGACCCCCATCTCTTCGATTGGTTGCACGACGCACATTGCGTTCGTTCAGCGGTGACCAGCCGCGAAGTCGCTGGCCGCATAAACACCCTGGTTGTGCACAACCCCACCCAAGAGGCCTTGCTGTTGCCTTTGGACGCGAAGGTACAGAATGGCGAAGGGCATGCCCGCGCGGTCACACCTGCATCTGAAGGATTCTGCCAGGCGATCGAACGAGCTCGCTTCGCCCTGATAGACGCCGCCTTCCTGTCGCCAAGCCATGACGGCCTCCTTACCACGACTCTTAGCGACGCTTCATACTCCGGTGGATCGATGGCGTTAGGCGCGGCGATGGCAATGTTCAGTAGCCACGGTGGTTTCCACGTCGATCCCTATACCGCATTCACTGGTGACATACAACTTCGCGATAACGCGTGGCGTGTCACCGTCGTCTCGGGCATATCCGCCAAACTCGCGGCCGCAGCGGCTGCGGGGTGTCGGCGCGTTTTTATCCCCGTAGAGAACGAGTCACAGGTCACGGAGGAGATCGCCAACGCCGTCGATGTGGTTTCTGTGAACACGGTCACCGAGGCTGTCGTCCATCTTCAAGCGCGTCCACTCGATGCCACTGCAAATACGTTGCAGCTACGCAAGATTCATGCGTTGCACAACACATGCCGCAACCGTGGATGGGCGGTGTCACTGCCGAAGCCAATACAGAGCGGCCTGCAAGTGACGGTGTCTCCTCCGACGCCACCCGTTCTGAAGATCGCACTGTACAACAGCGGTGCACACACACCGAAAACCCACGACCACCGTCGCCTCCGAGAACTTGTCGACGAACTCAACTCAATCGACGAAGACCGGGCCCAGGTGAAAAAGGTCCAAGAAACACTCGTGCTTTCTGAACCCGATATTCGCCGTCGGGTCCAGACGGCCCTCAGCCAGTGCGGACCCACTGAAGAAAAGACTGAACCACACTGTGAGTATGTCCTGACTTTTGCAGCACCACCGCAACGACTCGTTGTAAAACAGTATTCGTCCGGCAAGTTGACGTTCCAAGGTAAGGCGGGCGATCTCATCCAGAAGCTTCTCGGCGTAGTCGTGCCGATCTATAATGCCCACTATCCCCGTGCGGCGCTCACCGTCGACGAAATACTCTCGCACGGCGGCGCCGCATCGGGATCGCCTGACGACCCTAATCCACCAGCGGCCCCAGATGTCGCCACGCCCTACATCGGAATCGATGAGTCCGGTAAGGGTGATTATTTCGGTCCTTTGGTCGTTGCGGCCGTGTGGCTTGACGATGACCGGGCTGCCGCACTCGAAATGCTAGGCGTGCGCGACTCAAAGAAGCTCACAGACAAGAAGTGTGCCGCACTTGCGCGCGCTATTCGCGACTGCTGCGATGGATGCTATGAGGAGGTGGTGATCGGTCCAGAGAGGTACAACACACTATACGAGCAGATGGCGTCTGAAGGAAAATCACTCAATCATTTACTCGCTTGGGGCCATGCGCGAGCATTAGAAAGCCTGTTGGAGCGCCATGCGAGTAGGATGGCTGTTGCGGATCAGTTTGGCAATGAGCAGTACATCGAGTC
>JBDGYW010001241.1:0-2302 GCA_039588935.1 Gemmatimonadota bacterium
CCTTTCTCTATTACAAAGATCAATACTGTTTATCCGCCACCACTGGTGGGCGCGAAGGTGAGGATGTGCACAGAATCCTGCTGCACGCAGTCGGGCCGACCCAGACGCATATCAATATGTGGGCTGAGTGTGACGACCGCGGCTTGTGGACAGGTGGCGCACTACTGAAGGACCAAGGCACGCACGCGGACGATCAACTCAACTTTGTAGACGCACTAGCTCCTGAAATTGCGCGTGTTCACATCGGCCCGAGGGATGATGGTTGGGCCTGCGAGCTTGCCTGCCCAGTTGCAGACAGCGCTGTCACGGCGGCGCCGACGATACCGAGGTCCGGCACATGGAGGCCCAAGTATCACCTTCCTGCACCAACTCCACAGGGTGCGGACTATAGCATCCGACTAGTCCACAAGGATATGCTTGGGAGCAGCGTCGTACCCCGATCTGAGTCAGTGTGGGTCCCCTTCATCGGGGAGAGCCCTGAGGGTCTGCTGATCGAGAAGAGGGAGGAGTTGGAGTGACCGCAGCTGAACTTGAAGCACTGTGTAGCCGAGAGAACTTTTCGCTTGACGACGGGCGTGCCGCACTTGAGCTCGTTGAAAGTCTCACTGAGCCCCATCCAACTGGTATTGGCATGCCCCGCGACCGAGTAGGAGACATAATGGAGGCTGCGGCAGGCCTCACGAACGCTCTGTACGACAATCCCGCGATAGGGGCTCCGTATTACGCCACTGCCGTGGAAATGGTAAACCTCATGAAACGGCTCGGGGCGCCCCGGAAAGACGGTTGACCTGATCTCCGGACTAGGACACAACCGATGACCACCCACCGCACCCTCGGCGGCATCCGTCACTCGTTAAAGACATTCGGGTAGTGCTCGCGCGCGCACTCGGGGCACAGGCTGTGGCTGAAGCTCACCTCCGAGTGTTCCTTGACATACACCTCCACTTGATTCCAGAACCCCTGGTCGTCGCGGATCCTCTTGCAGAATGAGCAGATGGGGATGATGCCGCGGAGCGTCTTGATCTCCTCGAGGGCGTTCTGCAGCTCTACGTTCAGTCGGTCCCGTTCCTCCTCGGCCAGGCGTCGGTCGGTGACGTCGTGGACGATCGAGAACGAATAATCTTTACCCCTGATCGTGATGGGATTAGCGTACACTTCTACGTCACGGATCTCGCCGTTTGCCAGTCTGTGCTTGAATACGTAGTAGGATCGCCCCTCGTCAACCGCACGTTTGACCTCGGCGCGGATCTTCGCTTCCGGAGTGATATTAAGGTCAGGAATCCGTTTCGTCAGCATCGTCTCGAGGTCATAACCGTAGAAGCTCAGGGCCGTTTCGTTCGCGTCGATAATCGCGAACGTCGATAGATCGACGACGTACATCATGGCGCCGTGGCCCAAGAACATCCTGCGGAACGTTTCCGGCTCCGCTTGCCAGGCGCCAGGTACATTTGTGGCAGCTTCTTTGGTTGATGCCGGATCGGTGCAGGCTCGACCGCCTTGTTCTGAGCCCTCTAACGCAGCGACGCAGCGACGGAGGTGTCGGAGTTCCTCGATGAGCTCCTCTTTTGTCGGGTCTGCGTCGCTCATACCGGCTCCTTTCTCACCGTCCTTCTGCTTCGCTTCGGGCCAAGTATGCGGCCAATAATGACTTTGTCCGGGGCTCCCGACGCGCTATCGCCTGTGGTGTGGGCGTGGTCGATTCAATGGCCGTGAGCGTGTTCACGCTCGGCACACTCACGGCGACTCAGGAGCGGGATCCCTGAACCACCTCACTACTCCCCCACCTAGGCACATCGTCACCGCGTGAGAGCCGCTCGAGCGTCTTCCCAACACCTACCATTCCCGGAGACGATCGGAACTCACAAGCGATCCAGGGGTTAATTGTTCCTACCTGTGCAGCTGACGCGAGCTGATGATCGTGAACCCATGAGCAAGAAGCAAAAGATCGCCATCGCCGCACCACCGATTCTCACCGTGACAATGCTCGGGGTGTACCGACTAGCAGTCTGGCTATTGGGACCTGAGCTAGCTTGGTACGCTGGATTCTGGGTGTATTGGCCGGTTTGGTGTGTGTTATTCCCCTTGTGGATGCTTGGGTGGCGGAGACTACGTGGCTTGTTTCAACATCGGCGGATGTCTATAGGAGCGTGGACTCTTGTAGTACTGCCACCCATCGTGGCTCTCTCCGGACGTTTCCTGATGGGACCTGACGAGACCGCGGTGCTGGCGTCGGGTGCCTGGATTGCGATGAGCATCGTGAACGGAACGCTGGAGGAGGTCCTTTGGCGTGGTGTGTACGTGG
>JBDGYW010001242.1:0-2294 GCA_039588935.1 Gemmatimonadota bacterium
CCCCTCTATTCTGTTGCGGCCTCTGCAGATGAGTATATAAAGAACGCAATTAGCATTCAGATCGTGGAAGTCGACCGGGCCCTGGCGCCGTCAGCGTGCCAGCTTCTTCTCGATCTTGTGTCTTTTCGGAAGCTCCCCTGGGAAGACATTCCGACGGGCACGGCCGACAGTCCGTATAACTTCCAAGTTCTTGGCGACCCGGTCTTATGCGCCGCGCGTTGGCGGATTTACCTAATCCAGCGACATGGCAGGAATTGGTCGAGAAATATGTGAAGCTCACAGGTGATCTCGGATTAGAGATGATTGAATCGACCGACAACGAGGCGATCCGTCGGTACAATGAGTTATTTTCGCGTCCAATCGCAAAGCGTCCTCCACTGATCGTGCCCGAGGATGTGGCAACGATTCTAGCGTGCGTTCCGTACGCCCGTCATCTCGGCGCGCTTCTTCTACCGGACACGAGCGATGCAAGGACGTTCGTTGCGACACTTCAACCCCCGGAGCTTTATATCGTCGATGGTTGCGAGACATCGACATACGAACAGAAGATCAACACAATTCCGCATGACTATGTCGACATCGCGCTGAGTTTCTCGGAACTGGCGCAGCGCGATCACGAATCCCGCGTTCGGCCACTGATCCAAGATCAATCGTCCGCTGCGGTAAGCGCCAGCCTATTTTCCGAAATGCGACCGAGTGCCTATGTGGTCGCTGCGAGCGTGTCGCAGGCCGAGTGTCGGGCTGCAGCGCTCGCGTCAAACTACGCCGCTGCACTGGGAAGTCCATTGCTATTGTTCGATGACGATGAGCTGTTCTCCTCAGAGATAAGGGCCTGCACCAGTTCAGTTCTGTCAGGAACAAGATGCTTTCGCAAGCCCGATGGCACCTCGCGCGATCTGGTGCCGAAGGAAGAGTTAGATTTCCCGTCGATCGTCTCCGAGTCGACCGCAGAACTAGCGCACTTTATCGAACGAGTGGATCCGATGTACGTAGGAGTTGTGTCGACCCGCGTTACGATCCCCTTGGAACTGATAGGTGATCCACCGTTGGCTACAAAGTACGCGTTTGGCCGTTTGGTCGCCCCCGATCTCACATCACTGGCCCTACTAATTTCTGCTGCGGCCTTGCGCGAAGAAGTCCGGCGTGATCCAAACGTCCGTGTCGTGATCGCTGACGCCGCGAACGCCGTGGAGGGAAGGTTGTTACCAGGGGCGCGGTCTGAGGCGGACCACCTGAGTGCAGTGCTGTCTACGAGCAAAGACCTATTGGTAACCCAGATTAGTGGTGAGAACGATCTAACACGCTTTCTCGACGCATCGAGGACTGCGAATATTATTCACTTCTCCGGACATGGAGCGTATGACAACGATAATCCGGTCGAATCAGGGCTTATTTTTTGTGAAGGGAAGTTGCAGGGCACGAACATTCCTTCTGCCCTCAAAGGAAATCCCATTGTTTTCAGCAATGCCTGCGAGTCCGGTGTCGTGTACGGGACCGAGGACGTGTGCAGAGGTTGGAGCGGGCTTGCGGCGGCTTTCATCGAGTCAGGTGCAGTCAACTACATTGGCAGCTTGTGGCCAATATTCGATGAAAGCTCACGGCGATTTGCCGAGAAGTTCTACTCGCTGCTGAATGGAGGATACTCCACCGGGGAGGCGTTACGCCGGGTGAAGTTTGATGCTTTTCGCGCCGGTGATCCAACGTGGGCCGCAATGGTATTGTTTGGATGCCCCCGAAACAGACTTCGGTCTGGTGGCCAAGGGATTGGGTAGCCCGGCTGCAGCAAGAGTCCATGTGATGGTCAGACGTGCGCTGCTGAATTTCTGAAGATCAAGCCATGAAGGGGTAAATACAGAGAGGACGAGATTCTATTCAGGTACTATCCGGACCAATTCCAAGAGAGGACCAAAAGGAGACAGGTCTATAATTTAATCACTGATCGCAAACTCGGCGCACAGTTGGTAAGACAATCACGAATCCGAACACTCAGTTCGCATTCGGCAATATTGATGCAACTGACATGCTCGGGCGCATTGTGAAACTCAATACGTTCAGCCAAAGGGCCCGTCTTGGTGACAGGAAAGGCCTCATATAGAAGGAGGCCTTCGTGTGGGTGTTCAGGTTGTCGCAGATCACAATGACTTTCTCCGCTTGAGCATACCGGCCCTCCAGCACATCGGCCGTTTCCTGAGCCCAATCTACAGCCGTATGTTGCAGTCGTACACGAACTTCACGCCAGTGACCCCGTAGTCTGTGATAGAAGCCTTCGGAGAAAGCCTAAGATACGCACAAGA
>JBDGYW010001243.1:0-2293 GCA_039588935.1 Gemmatimonadota bacterium
CCTCGTGCTATACTGGAATCATTGTTCGACAATCACTCTCAGATAGCCATACCCACAAAGGAGGTTACCCTATGTCCGATGCTGAATCCAGGCGCACCGAGATCGCCCTGTTCCGCTACACCCTCATTCTGCCCTTGCTGCGAGGCGAGTACCCCTCCAGGGGCAAAGACAAACTTCGCCAACAGATCGCGGCGCGGCGGCACGACATTCCCCATTCATCCCGACGCACCATCAGTGCCGTCACCCTGGCCCGCTGGGAACGAGTCTATCGCAAACACGGCTTTGACGGGCTCAAGTCCAAGCCGCGCTGTGATCGTGGTCAACCACGGGCCATCTCTTCTGACACTCTCGATCGCGCAGAAATCCTAAAACGTGAGCAACCCCTGCGTTCCTCGCGCTCCATCGTCTCCATCCTCGAACTGGACAAGACCAATCCCGTGCCTGAGACAAACATCGCTGGACGCACGCTGCGCCGTCATCTTGCCCGACGTGGTGCCACAGCATACCAACTGCTCACCGATCAGCGTCCCAAGCCCTATCGACGTTTCCAGCGTCCCCACTTTGGCGATCTCTGGCAAGGGGATGCTATGGACGGCCCTTACCTGTCCAACCCTGCCAGCCCAGACAAACAACGCCAGGTCTTTCTCTTCGCCTTCTTTGATGACCACTCGCGCCTGGTGCCACACGCCCAGTTCTACTGGAATGAACAGCTTCCGCGTATGGAAGACTGCTTCAAGCGAGCCATCCTGCGCTACGGTCGTCCCCTGGCCATCTATGTCGACCGGGGCAGCGTCTATAACTCCAAGCAACTCGACACCGTCTGTGCCACTCTTGGCATTCAACGCATTCTCGGCACGCCTTATTATCCTGAAGGCCGGGGCAAGATCGAGCGTTTCTTCCAGTTCGTCCAATCCGACTTTTTGCCTGAATTGGCACGCTCTTCTGTCACCACCTTACACCAACTCAACGAGTCACTCCTGGCCTGGATCGAGGTCGTTTACCACCGCAAACTGCATACCGAGACTGGCCAGGCCCCACTCGAACGCTTCCGTCAGGACACGGCTCCCTCCATCCGCCCTGCTGACCCAGAACAACTCCGCCAGGCGTTCCTGCACCGCGACCAGCGCAAAGTCACAAAGTCCGCCACCTTTTCCTTCCGCAATAATCGTTACCGCGTTCCTGCTTATCTCCGTCGCCAGTCCATCAAACTCCGCTATGACCCCTTTGATCTCACTCGCATCGAAGTCTGGTTCAACGATGCCTTCTTACAACTCGCCGAACCCGACAAAATCGTCACCACCACCCATCCCGACATCGAGCCCGATCCTGTTCCTGCTCTTCCGCCCGATTCCGGCCTCGACTATCTCGCTCTCCTTCGCGCCGAACGTGAACGCCTGATCCTGGAGCAACTCGACGGCATCCACTTCACTCAACTCCAACAGCACTCAGATCCTGACTCGCCTGACAAGATAACGCACGATGAGCACCTCCAGGAGGAAACCAACGATGACCCAACTCAATGACTTTTACGGCTTCTCACAAACACCCTTTACCAAATCCGTTGCCGCCAAGGATCTTTATCCCTCTCGCGGTCACTCTGAGATCCAGGGTCGCCTGGCCTTCGCTCTCCAAAGCCGTCTCGCCGCGCTCATTACCGGCGACGTCGGAACCGGCAAATCTACCGCCGTTCGCGCCTTTGCACAAGCTCTCGACCGCAACCTCTACGCGCTGGTCTATCTGCCCAACCCCCATCTCCGCGTCTCTGCTCTCTACCGCGAAATCCTCCTCGCCCTCCAGATCGAACCGGCATTCGGTTTCACCCGTCTCTTATCTCAGCTTCGCACCGCCCTCCGCGACCTGGCTCGCAAAGGCCGCTTCGCTCTCCTCATTGTCGATGAAGCACACCTCTTGCCTCATGAACTCTTTGACCAGTTGCGTTTCCTGCTCAACGACGATATGGATTCTGCTTCCCTCATCTCCCTCATCTTACTCGGTCAGCCTGACCTGGCTCACAAGCTCCGCTTCGCTCCCTTCGAAGCTCTCCGCCAACGCATTGCCGTCCGTTTCCACCTCAAACCCTTTGACCTGGAGGAGACTGCTGGCTACGTCAAGCACCACCTGCGTATTGCCGGTTGTCAGAGCCCGATCTTTAGCGATTCTTTTCTGGCTGGCGTCTACGACCATACCAAGGGCGTCGCTCGCAAGATCAATAACCTCTGTCGTGGCGCTCTCCTCCTTGGTGCCACCGAAAGCAAGCAGATCCTCGATGAAACCGATCTCAAACGCGTCATCC
>JBDGYW010001244.1:0-2293 GCA_039588935.1 Gemmatimonadota bacterium
GCTCTCGTACAGGCAGACTTTCTCCTCATGAGTCACAGGGCCGAGAACAAACGCTCGCTGCCCAAGACCCGCTCCTGCGATCATCCTCTCGATATTGCTTCGTTCCGGCCCATCGCCCCCGATGACGTACATGTACGTGTCATCCAGGCGTGGAAGCACGTTCGACAGGAACCACATGTGCCCCTTCCTCTTTACAAGCCGCGAGATAGAGAGCAGGATTCGCCTTCCGCCGACCCCAAAGCCGTACTTCCGCTCGATCTCAGCCAGACTAACGGCCGGTCTCCGGACATCTTCGGACGCGACTCCAGGCGGGATGAATGTACAGATTTCCCGCGAAACGCCTCTGGTCACACATTCTTCCACAGTAGCCCGACTGATACAGACGACCGCGTCCAATCTCTTCGCACAACGCGGTACCAATGTTTGGTACAATCGGCTGGGGTAGGTGATGTCGAGGCCGTAGATGGTAATGCTGATACGGGAACGGGAGATCGCCTTTGCCAGAAGCGCCAACGGAGCTAGCACACCGTCTCCGAAGTGGATATGGCTGTACGACTTTCGATTGCGGAGCAGGTGAACGACGGCTTTCGCAAGGAATCGACCGAGATATCGCTTGCCTTTGGAATTAGCGCAGAGCACCACGTCTTCCACCTCCGCGAGGTGTCGAAACAGGTCGTAGCAATACTGTTCGATTCCCCCAATCACCGGGGGATAACTGCGGGTTATAAACAAGATCGTGCGATTCACCGCGGCGCCGCCTGCATGTCCGAGATGCTCCGGTCTATTGCACTCTCGAGAAAGCGCGCCTGAACTGAGTGGCACCTAAACATCTGTCCGCCTCTCCACCGTCCAATAACTCACGACCCGAAGCGGACGTGGAACAAGGCACTCCGCCGTCTCAAGAATTCGGCCAAGCCACGATGGCACCACCCGGTACATGCGAGTGGGAAGGATATACCGCGACTCCCAGTCAATTACCTGCAATCCTGCCGCTTGGATTAAATGTTGAACCTCTTTCGGCGTGCGAAAGACCACTGCGGTATCCCTCCGACCTCGATAGAAATTGTACGGCCTCGCCACCAGCCACCGCAGTGAATAGCGGTTCAAGGTATCGAACAAGATTCGGCCGCCTGGGATCGTCACCCTCCTGAGTTCTCGAAACACCTCTCTGCAGTCCTCATAGTGAAAACTCAAACGAAGACACACCACGGTCGTGAAGCTTTCGCTTTGAAATGCCATGTTGAAGGCGTCCGCCCGTACTCCGACAAATCTCGGATTTCTCGAGGCGAACCGCAGCATGGCTGGGGAAAAGTCCGCGCCGATGGTCGGCAAGTGGTTGCGAAGCAGAGCGTTCATGCGTCCGGAGCCACACGGGAGATCCAGCGCTAGTCCGCCCCGGCCATGGACAAAACGTCCAACAATACCCGCATCGACCCTGTTGGCGTAGTCCCCTGTCCCTGCGTCGTACTGACCTGCGTCAACATCCGCCCATCGATCTCTTCTTGCTTTGCCCTGCTTCAGCATTACATGAGCTCTCTCAGATCCTGTGCAACCGCGCTAGCACAGTAGCGGCTCTCAAAAGCGAACAACTGGTTCGCCGAAATGCTCCGCTTCATGGGCTCATCACCTAGAAGCGTCGCCATCGCGTCTTCGAGAGCCGACTGCGAATTTCGTGGTACGAGAAGACCCGTGGATCCGTCAGAGACAATCTCCCGAAGCCCGCCGACGTCAGCGGTAATCACCGGCGTGCCGACTGCGAACGCTTCCAAAATGACCAGGGGGAAGTGGGGTATGGAAGTGTGGACATAAGGCAGCACGCAAACATCGAGAGCCGAGAGAAAAGTGCCCGGCTCCACGACACCCAAGAGAGAAACGCGATTCCTGAGGGTAGAATCTCGTAGCATTCGATGGACTTTTGCTGAGTCAGCTCCTTTTCCGCTCCAGGCGAGAGCTAGGCGGGCATCCGGTAGGCGCTCGAGAAGCCGGCTGAACGCCGCTATTAGTAGTGGAACACCCTTTATGGGTGAAAAGTGGCCAAGGTAGCCCAGCATCGGTCCTGGGAGAAGGCCGTATCTCTGTCTCGCCTGATCGCGAGCGATCCTCTTACTGTGCTCCGGAGTGATCCCCCAGGGAACTACCTTGATTTTATTCTCAGGCACGCCCAACCTTAGTAATTGCCCACTTTGGAACTCCGTCCCAACGACGCAGATCCTGTCCTTCGGAACCCCGAAACGTGCTAATATTGCGTTCTTCGCAAGCCAGTGTTTGAGATACT
Source organism: Gemmatimonadota bacterium (assembly GCA_039588935.1). Taxonomy (GTDB): domain Bacteria; phylum Gemmatimonadota; class Gemmatimonadetes; order Gemmatimonadales; family GWC2-71-9; genus JBDGYW01. The sequence continues at coordinate 2,276 of JBDGYW010001244.1, forward strand.
GCAGGGAATAGGGGCGCT
>JBDGYW010001245.1:0-2293 GCA_039588935.1 Gemmatimonadota bacterium
TGAGAAACGACTCGGCGGGCAGGAGCTTTGTGGCCTCCTGCATGGCACCCAGCGCCACGACGTTCTTGACGAGCCCTTGTCCCAGGCTCTGCGCGATTTCACTACACGGCACCCCGTAGGCCTTCACTCCCTTCTGGAGCTTGGGCTCCTCGGTAATCCGGCTCGAGTCGTAGATGACGATGCCGCCCGGCTTGACCATCGGGCCAAATTTCTGGAGGCTTGGCGGGTTGAACGCCACCAGTACCTCCGGATGAGGTGCCGCCGGTGACAGGACCTCGTTCGTCGACAGGTGAACATCGGCGTACGATGTTCCCCCGCGTGATTCGGGGCCATAGCTCGGAATGTGCGTCGCATCGAACCCCTCGTTTATCGATGCCTTGGCGGTAAGAAGCGCGGCCGTCTGCGCACCGTCGCCGCCGGCGCCGGCGAACTTCAGCGCGACGTCTTCCGGCGCAATGTGGGTTGGGAACCCCTTGGCAAACCGCGGCGCTTTCTCATTGGTCGCCTGTATCGTTTCGAGCACCTTTTCCGAGTCGAAGCTGGGTTTCTCGGGGTCAAACCATGGCTCTCGCTCTTCCTCTTTCAAAACACCCAGCGGGTAGACGGGCACCATTTTCTCCTTCACCCAGGCTTCCGCCTCGGGTGGCGAAAGCTTCCAGTGCACCGGGCACTCGGACAGGATCTCCACAAACCCAAACCCTCGTCCTTCCATCTGCAGCTGGATGATTTTCTTGATAGCGCGCTGGGTGCGACGCCGCGATTTTTGATCGAACAACGCGGAGCGCTCGACGTAGACCGGGCCGTCCAGCCCTGCGATCATCTCCGCCACCCGCAGCGGCTCGCCGTGGATCCGCTGCCGCCCCTCGGGCGTTGTCGCTGATTTCATGCCGGGCAGTGTCGTCGGTGCCAGCTGACCACCCGTCATCCCATAGATGGCATTGTTGACAAAAACGACGCTGATGGGAATACCCACCTGTGCCGCGTAGATGATCTCGGCAAGCCCGATCGACGCGAGGTCGCCGTCACCCTGATAGCTCAGCACCACCGAGTTGGGGTTGGCCATCTTGTGGCCGATCGCGACCGCCGGCGCACGCCCGTGGGCGACCTGTGTGTTTCCCACATCAAAGTAATAGTAGAGAAAAACAGCGCAACCAACTGGCGAAATGGCAATTGCCCGATCCTGGACCCCGAGCTCCGAAATGGCGGTCGCAACGTACTTGTGAATCAAGCCGTGACCGCAGCCCGGGCAATAGTGTGTGGATGCGCCTTTGAGCCCTTTGCCGTGGTCGTGGCGGTCAAAATGTTCGAAAAATGCCATGGCCCCGTCAGTCATTTGCACACCTCCAGGACGGAATAGACCTTTTCAATGATTTCTTGTTCTTGTGGGATCACGCCACCCATGCGGCGCAGATGGTGATACGTCACGTCTCTGTGATCGGCATGGCTCATCGCCAGTCGCAGCTCGTTCTCGAGCTGTCCGGCGCTCGCCTCCACGACGAGGATGTCCGTCACGTTTTTCATAAGCTTTCCGAGAGCATCGATCGGAAAAGGCCATAGCGTAGTCGGCTGGAACAGCCCGATCGACACACCTTCCTGACGCAGCCTCTCGACCGCTCCCTTTGACATCCGGGCCGGCGTGTTGCACGCGACGATGAGGAGGTTTGCGTCGTCGGTCTTGAACGACACCGACCGTTGCTCGTTCTCACACATCGCCGCATACTTCTCCTCGAGATGCGCGTTGTGCTCCTCGAGCTCCAATTCCGCGAGGTGAAACGAAACAAGGAGGTTGTTGCGATGCGCCGCATCGCCATATACCGCCCAATCGGGCAGCCCGGGTTTGACCATCGTCGTTGGCAACGTCACCCGCCCGGTAATCTGGCCCAGATATCCGTCCGCCGCCAACATCACCGGGTTGCGGTACTTGAACGACAACTCGAACGCTTCCATCGTCAAATCCAGCATCTCCTGCGGTGTCGTCGGTGCGAGAACGATGGCGTGGGTGTTGCCATGGCCCAAACCCCGGCACATCAGTTTTATGTCGGCCTGTTCGGGTCCGACATTGCCAAGACCCGGCCCACCCCTCATCACGTTTACGAACACGCCCGGAATCTCCGAACCCACCATGTAAGAGATCCCCTCCAGCATGAGGCTAAACCCCGGGGAACTCGTAAACGTCATTACCGGCAGACCCGCCCCACCACATCCGTAGAGGTGGTTTACAGTCGCCACCTCGCTCACCGCCTGCAAAAACACCCCATCGAGCTGGGGTAAGATCTTGACCATGAGCTCTGCG
>JBDGYW010001246.1:0-2289 GCA_039588935.1 Gemmatimonadota bacterium
GGAAGCAAGTGCCAAGGCAGCAGAAGAGGCCGCGCTTGCCCAAGAGCGTCTAATCGAGAGCTCGCGCGCGCTCGTTGCCCGTGGGTTTGCCGCCATAGGTGCCGGTGGGCGTACGCAACTCAGGTTGCGTCAAGCAATGGAGCGCCAAGGATTCGAGGGCGATCCTGCCTTACTCCGTTTCGTGCAGAGCCTGGAGCTCGCACAATTCGATACCGCTGAAGCGCTCAAAGGCATCGAGGCCGCCTTTGCGGAGCAGGACGCCAACCTGTCTGAACAGATCGGACTCGCGCAAGAGCAGTTGAACACCGCGCAAGAACAACTGCGTAACCAAGAGCAGACGGTCGCCGCGCTTACGCAAGTCATCGTCAGCCTGGACGAATTCAACAAAGGACTCCTGCTCGGGAACCTATCCACGCTCAGTCCTGCGTCCCGACTCGCAGAAGCCCGTGCGCAATTCGAGGATCTACGCTCGCAGGCGCTGTCCGGGAACCTCGACGCGGCTGGTGGGCTACCTGCGGCCGCGAGGGCGTTCCTGGAGGCTTCTCGCGCGTTCAACGCATCGGGCCGTGGCTTCGTTGGTGACTTCAATCTCGTGCGTGATTCACTGGCAATCGTCGGTAGCGGGCTTGAAGCCGAATTGACCGTCGAGGAACAGCAACTGGTCGTGCTCCAGACGCAAGCCGACTCATTAGCCGCGCAAGTTCTCATCCTCGAATCCGCACGCGAGGCTGCGAGGCTGGACGCTGAACGTCAGATCAGGGAGATCCAGGAAGCAGCGCAAAAGGCAGCGGAAGACGCACAGCGGCAGCTCGAAGAGTTCATCCGCACGAATAACCTGCTCAGTAACGTCTTCACCGAACTGACAGACCAAGGCGACACCATCGTTGACCCCGGCATCTTCGCGTCTGCACAGCAATCCACTGCCGCCTCTCTGGAGAGTATCGCACTGGATACATCCGCGACCGTTGACGTACTTGCCGTCGGATTGGCTAACTTGGATAGGAGACTCGGCGCCGTAGAAACCGCCGTGAACACTTCCACTGACGCAATCCGAAGAGGATTCGAGGAAACGGAGCCCGTACGATGAGCACACGCATCATGGCCGTCCTGTTCGTAATTCTGCTGTGTGGCTGCACTGAGGGCGACGATCCCGTCGCGATTCCGTACTGCACGCCGCCCGATACCGTGACCGTCGGTGATTCGATTCCGCCGCTCACGGCTTGTGTCCCTAGTCCAATCACCACGACCATCCGTCGCTGATGTTCCTTGCCGAGATCGTAGCCTACGACCCCGATATCCCAGGCACCACGACGCTGAGATATTCCACGGGCCTAGGCTTCGTGACCGGCACAGGTGACACCCCGGCCTCGACGTATTTCGAGCCACGGATGAAACAGCCGTCGTTGATGCGGCGCGATGCGTTCAGCGGTGGCCGCACTTTAGGACGTTCGCGGACGGGTACAGGCGAGTTGGTCCTAGCGAATGACGACGGCGGCTTGGATGATCTGATTGACTACGGGTTCGATGGTCGGGCCGTCACGATCTACCAAGGCGACGTCGGTGATGCCTTTCCGGGATCGTGGACCAAGCTACTCGTGGGCACGATTGAGAACGTGTCCCTGACCCGCACGGAATTCCGCATCCAACTCCGCGACCGCCAACTCGTCGTAGACGTGCCGTTCCAGACGACGAAATACGCGGGCAACAACTCGCTGCCGGCTGGACTTGAGGGCGTGGCCGACCTGAAAGGCAAGCCCAAGCCAATCACGCTAGGTCAGGTCTTCAACGTCTCGCCGCCCTTGGTCAATTCGTCCAAACTCATCTACCAGATCGCGGACGCTACGCTGACCTCGGTGGATCAGGTGTACGATTCGGGCGTGCCGCTGGGCACTACGCCCGCGTCATGGACGGCCGAGACGAGCGGTGTTGCCGTGGATCTCTACGACGTGTCATATGGCAACGGCAACCTGATTGCTGTCGGCGATTCGGGCACGATCATCATATCGGACGACGATGGGACGACATGGACCGCCGCGACTACGCCGAGCTTTGGTACGACGAGCATCCGGTCGGTCGCGTATTCCCCGTCGCTGGACATCTGGGTTGCAGGGGGCGCATCCGGCAAGCTCGCCCAATCGTCCGACGATGGCGACACTTGGACTCAGATCACGGGTGGAAACAATCCGTTCGGCGGTGCTGAAATCATCAACGATATCGCATGGGGCACCGGCGCGGCCGTCTTTGTCGCTGTGGGCAGCCTGAACATCATCGGCAGTTCGACGGACGGTA
>JBDGYW010001247.1:0-3467 GCA_039588935.1 Gemmatimonadota bacterium
GATCAAGCTGCCTCCTTCTTATGGTTGACACCCATCTGCACACAACGCGGACAGGTTACGATGCAGTCGGCGGGCGCGAGTGTTAGCCGCATGCACAGCCTGCAGGATTGGTCAATCAGTTCGTGGTTGTCAGGGTTGTTGTCCTGCTTCCCCTTCCTCCGAGGTGTCGCGGGGATCGACAGAGTCGACCCCCCGGTGTGCTTCTTGTGCTTCTTCGATACCGTCGCTTTCAGCGGCTTTGCCATTGGTCTTTCCTTTCGGGAAGTTCATGTCCCAACGCCTCTGCATGTCTGCGTCAGGTATCTGCGTACGTGCGTGCAGCCTCTTGTCGGTCTTACCCATTACAACAGGTCCGCAAGCTCTAGTACATCGACGCGCAGTGACAGACCAGACAGCCCACGTAGCTGCACACCATCGACACGTGGTCGTGCCTTGTTGATACGGTCGTCACTAGCCTCGATTGGCTTGACTAAGGTTGAGGCTTGAGTCACCCCGAGGTCCCGTCGCTGTTGCGTCGTGGTGTACTGCTCCCACAGTGCGAACAGATCCTTGGTGGTGACGAAGTGGTCCTTCGATCCGGTGACAAGGAACGTCGCGTCACGGAACTGAGTGATGATGTCCTCGTCCACGAAGTACTCGGACGTTGTTTGCGACACAACCTCGCAGTGCGGGTAGCCGTGTTCACTCCATTTGCGTGCGCCCTCCATCATCCATGCGAGGATCGCTGGGTACTCGGCTTCGATCTTTGCGTCGAGGTCTATGTCTGGTTCGTCCGGTGCGGTGAACGGTATGATGCGCAACCGGCGCTTCATTGCGGAGTCCACGTTCGGCAGCGTTGGTGTCTCGTTGCCCGCGATGATGATCTTGCCCACCACGTTGAACTCCTCGTACTCGCGATACATCCTGCGAGCGGTGATGACTTCGTTGCCGGTGATTGACTTCAGCAGACCGACGTTCCACTTGTGACCACGATCAATCTCTGAGCCGTGGAGAAAGCGACGATCTCTGAAACCTGCAACGGCACTGGTGTGCGCCGCAGCGTCTCCATGAATGAGAGCACCTTGCGGAATGACTCCCGCGTAGTCTCCGAGAATTGCATGGACGTGCTTGAGAAGCGTAGACTTTCCCGATCCGCTTTCACCAGTAAGAAACCATATGAGCCTGTCGCTAGTGTCCGCCGTAAGAGCCGAACCGAGGACAGACTGAACGTACCCAAGTAGCTGCTCGTCCCCGGCACATGACGTCGCCGGTTCCACCTTTGTTACCTGGGTGATGTAGTCCTTCTGCGAGTGAGGGATGCATATCCCACTGCGCAGATTGTGTACCCCGCCCGGCGTGCACAGCACGAAGCAGTTGGCAACCGGGTCGTTCATCTCCTCGCGGGGTTTGAACATGCGCATGTCAGCGCCGAACTGTTTGAACACAGAACTGATCTTACTGGTCGACCCTAGAGACTTCATGGTGATCGCACCAGTGCGGTCAGGCTGGGGATACTTCACACGCAGCGCAGCCTGGATGTTGCGAAGGAACTTGCTGAGGTAATCGAATGCGAACTCGCGGGGGTCCTCCAACCAGCGGCGACCGTCCCACATGAACCAGTCCTTGTTGCCGGTGCACAGCACGTCAGTGGTGCGCTCGACAATGTAGTTGTTCAGTTCGCTGTCCTCTCCCGCCTGCCCTAGTGTGAGTGGCATCTCTGGAGCCTCGTCAGGGTCGTACTCTACCACTGGCTCGAACTCCTGTTGTGCCTGCTCCACTGCAGCAGGGGCGTCGTTCCATCCTTGCAGTGCTGCTGCCTTCCTGACTAGGTCCCACCCATTGGAGATGTTGTCCCGGCGTATGCCGTTCCAGAACTCGGTGGGCCTCTCTGCGTCTTCACTAGGACCACGCAGTGCCCACTCAAGGAAGATGTCCAATCCTTCCGCGTCGTGCTCTGCGGGGGTGGCACCCTTGATCGCGTGACCTATGCTGACGTACGCCTCACGAGGAACGTCAGGACTGTTGACGATTGCTTCGACTGCCGAGCGCAATGTGTCGAGCGATGGTGCGTACAACTGCTCTGGGTCTACGTTGACACGATCCGCTGCGGTGGTGTCCGAGGTGATGGTGCAGCCGCAACTCTCTAGCTTCTCGGTCACTTCCGCGAAGAACTCGGTGACCCTGTCCTTGGTCAACTCCGGCAACTCCTCGACAGCCACCAGGGGCACCGCCCACTTGTACGGCTTCTTGGTGTCTGGGTGAATCCCCTGTATTACGTACTGCTGCCCGGTGGCGAGTACTTCGACGGCGTGCTTCTCACCTGCTGCAGTGGTGAACTCCAGCTTGCGCTTCGTCATCTTCTCGCCAGCGCGGAAAGGCATCAGCCACTTCGGCATCAGTCCAATCCGCATGGGTGTCTCCGCACCGAACATGTCGCGAGCTATCACGTAGATGCGCCGGGACAAGTCCTTGTCGGTCACGTCGCAGTCGATGGCAGGGAAGCGTGCAGCTAACAGACCGACGTTCTTGTCTGCCCACTCCTCGCTGTCCTCCATCGTAGCCTCATACTTCTGCCACGCTGTTTGTACTGGTGCCTTGCCCTTCAGGAGCACAAGATCCTCGTACCCCTTCAGGTATATATTCTTCAGTAGCATTCTACTCCTTCCTGTAACGATGGCCCTCCCAACCTGCGACCTTAATCGGACAACCTTCAGCCCAGGCAGGCCCTCGCTCCATCAGAGTTGTGTACTCGTCATACGTGCCGTGCCCGAACGGCACGTCCGCAGCGACTTCATCGTGAACGGTTAACACTATCGGGTAGCCAGCGGCTTCTACGTTCGCCATGCTGTGTGCCATGAGGTCACGCGCTGCTGCCTGCACGATGTTCTCGACAACCAGCCCACCATAGAGATGCTTGGTGCGCCACTTGTGCGTGAACGAATCCTCGTGCTCGACTACCACTGTGTCCTGCATTGTTCCCCACGGCGTTTTCTTCTGCCGTATGCGGGGGTGGATGTAACAGAGGAACCTACCACTCGGGAGGCGCAGCCACAGGTGCTTACCCCTGACGGCGCAGCACACGTTCCTGACGCGCTGCACTTCGCCCGGTTCCAATACTGCATTCAGCATCATGTTCTGGATGTCTCTCCAGTACTTGACGATGAACGGGTTGCGCTGTCGGTACAGCTTGACGAACGCATGTGATATGCAGAGTTCACGCGACTCGAAGCAGTCTCGGTTGCCGTCGTGATGCAGCAGCCAAGTGTCTTCTACCTGCCCCGGCTCGATCACTACTCCGGTCGGAGTGGGGATCTCACTGAAGTCGATCCGGTACACGTCCTGGCCCATCGTGAGGAACTTGTCGCCGCCCATGCCGAAGCCAGCACCAAGTACGATGGCCTTACCGTGTGTGCGCTTCACGCCGAACTGGTTCGCTACCAGCACGTACACTTCTTCACCAATGCCTTGGTCGTGCGCTGCGAACATGT
>JBDGYW010001248.1:0-2280 GCA_039588935.1 Gemmatimonadota bacterium
CTTACGGCAGACAGTGTTCTTCAGAATGAACTCTTGTCAGTTCCGACATATCAGGCAGACATTGTGAATCCGTCGTTCATAGGGGGAACTGAGCGGGAACTGGAGGCTGAGGAGGCCCATCTCTTGAGACAGAGAGAGAGGCTAGAGATGGAGACTGAGGCAGCCCATCTCTTGAGGCTGCGAGAGATGGACGAGATGGAGGCTGAGGCAGCCCATCTCTTGAGGCTGCGAGAGATGGAAGAGCAACAGCTTGCACTGACACCGGCACTTGCGGAGCAGATCAACGCGGCGGTCTCTCCAGTGATGACTGGTGGCGGTGGCACAGTCGTCAACAATTTTAACAACCAGCCTGCCTACAACCTCACCACCCAGAGCATCACCCAACCCGGCGCGCTGGCATTGGAATTCGACGCGATGGAGCTGGCAAGTCGGTAACCTATGGCGACATATTACGTCGACAACTCGGTAGGCGGCCCAGGGTCGGGAACGGTCGGAGATCCCTGGGACGATCTAGAGTCGAATTTCCTCGCATCGGCCGCACCCGGCGATACTTTCTACATCGTCGGGGATGCGCTGGCGCCGCGTGACTACAACGAGGGGGAAGTTGACCTCACCATCAACGGGACCCTGGCGAACCGCATCACCATCGCCCCTTCTCCGGGCACGCAGGTGTGCTGGAAGAGCGGTGCTGGGAACGACACCTTCGACATCTCTGGCAACTACATTACCGTCCAAGACTTCGAGTTTGACAAGGAAGACCTGTGGGGCAATGCCATTGACATCAATAGTGATTTCGTGCGAGTCGAGGACTGCACGATTCACAATGGCGCCCACGACCAGCTTGTCAGGGTGCGCGGTGATGATTGCACTGTCACTGGCAGTACCATCTATCAGAACTTTAAGGCTAACAACCAGGACGCCCACGGCATCTTGGCCACTGGGGCAGCGCGTCTCACCGTGGCTTACACAGTAATCTATGACTGCTACGGCGACTGCATCCAGATGTTCGACGCCAACCCGAACGATGCCCTCACCGTCGAGTATTGCACGCTCTACACGACGGTCGGCAAGTGCAGCGAGAACGCCATCGACATTAAGGACGTTGGGCCGAACCAATCCATCATCCGGCACAACACGATGTATGGGTTCCGGGCCTGCGACTCCACTTGCGGTGGTAGCGGACACCTGCTTGGGCCAGCAATCTACCTCCACGACGACACCGAGGACGTCCGTATCGAGTATAACACCATCTACGACTGCACGACAGGCATTGACATCGAAGATGGCACGGTTGAGGACATCACCATCCAGAAGAACGTCATCTATGATCTCTTCGCCGCTGACCCAAATGCCTGGGCCTCGATCGCGATTCGAGTGCACAATGCCACGACCAACATCTTCATCTACAACAACACCATTGACAATGCCCAGGACGAGGTCTTCCGGTTTGACAACTGCACCGCGACGCTCTACAACAACCTGTGCTTTGATACAGAAACCATCGTCCAAAACAACGGCCCGGTGCTGACTGCCGACTACCAGGGTTGGTTCGACGCGACGGACGAGATCGTTGGCGGCAACGACGTGGGGAATGCCGACCCGAAGTTTGTGGACCAGCCGAACAATGACTATCACCTGCTGGTAACATCGACCTGCATCAACGCTGGAACGGATGTGGGCCTACCGTTCAACGGTGCTGCACCAGACATCGGGCGGTGGGAGTTTGGGGGTGGGGACGAGACCACTACGAGTACATCGACGACGACGACTTCTACATCGACCACGTCTACCAGTAGTTCCACGACGTCTACATCGACCACAACGACCTCGACAAGCACAACGACGTCGACAAGCTCCAGTACGAGCACGTCTACGACTTCGACCAGTCTCTCTACTTCTACGACCAGCACATCCACAACGAGCACGTCCACAACGAGCACGTCTACGACCTCAACGTCCTCCAGCACGACGAGCACAAGTACGTCCAGCACAAGTACGTCCACAACATCGACCAGCTCGTCAACATCGACCACGCTGCTTCCCCTCTTGCCCACCTGCCCTGGCACAGAGAAGGACCAGATATTGGTGCCGATTAGTGGGGGATACAAGGCGTACTCATTGATGGTTCTGCTGGGAATCGATCGGCGCATCCTGCAGTCCACAGCCAACTTTGGCAATGCACCGATGCACTTTATCACTCAGCGCGGGCCATTCCAGGACGGCGAGACAGCGATCGATATGCGCTGGGATCCACGGGTGATGCAACTTGTGGTCTCGGAC
>JBDGYW010001249.1:0-2276 GCA_039588935.1 Gemmatimonadota bacterium
TCGTTCTTTCACGGATTCTCGGCGGTGGTCGTCTTTATGAGCGGCCTCGCGCTTCTTGTTATCACAGGGGTTTTGTTGGAATGGATCGCCAAACGAAGATCCGCATCATAGCCGGCTTGATTCTCGCCGTGTTTGCGGTGATAGGGAACTACCTGCGGTTCTCTGCCGCGCCGCCGGCGTCGGCGCTCGGCCTGGACGAATACCAGTTGGAGGTGTCCGGATCGACGTACGAAGTCGAGCCGATCGATAACGATTTCCTGGCGGTGTTGGGAGCGCGGGAGGTGAGCTTCCGGACGTATCTGGCCGGTGGCGACGAGCGAGTGTGGGTGTTTCTAGGCTATTTCGACCGGCAGAAAGAAGGCTCCCAGGTGCACTCGCCCAAGCACTGCTACCCCGGCTCGGGTTGGAGCATTCTTGCGGAAGACGCCGCGGAGGCGCCTTGGGGCGGCGCGCGCGTGAAGCGTTTGGTCGTCAGCGATGGCGTCGACGACCGCCTCGTTTATTACTGGTTCCAGACGGCCAATAGGGTACTGAATAACGTTTTTCAGTTGAAGTTTTATTTGACCCGGCAGGCGGTGCTCCGGCAGCATCAGGATGTCGTGTTCGCGCGGATCTCCACCACGATTGGCGATGACGCCGCGGCCGCGGAAGAGGTTTTGCGCGAATACGCGTTGTATATGGAAAGAGTGATCGGCGAACTTTATCTCGGCCGCGACGCCGCCGATTGATGGAGCCGCGGTTTTAATTCACGAGGCGTTAGCTCTATGTACGTGATCGGTTTTTTTGTGAAATACATGAAATGCTGGGAAGAGTCGTTGTCGATGCTTCGCTCGCCGAGCGTTTTGGCACCGTTCATCGTCTTTGCTGCACTTCAGTTTCTGGCATTGGTGTGTCTTGCGTTGTTCTCGGTTTCGCCCCTCTCATCCGTGATGGTGCCGCTCGTCCAGCGTATAGGGGGGGAACAAGCGCTCCACTATCCGATGCATCTTGTACTGTTGCCAAGATTGTACTACATGCTGTATCTACCGCTGACTGCCGTTGTCGGCTTCGTGCTATTCGGGTGGGCCGTGTCGCTGGTCGTCGAACAGTACGAGCGTAACGACGTGGAAATCGCGGGACGTCGGCGCTGTTCGACGGCCGCTCTGATTCCGTCGATGATCGTGGCCGGACTGATATTCGTCGCGGTGATAACGGCAGTGCAGTTGGGAGTGTCGTACTTCTCTGAAGCCGTCGCGAACGTGTGGGGGCGCCGATTGCTGTCGATGGGCAGTCTGGTCGCGCTGATACTCGTCCAGGTGTTTCTGGTTTACTCGCTGTACTTTCTGGTAACGCGGACGTCGAATCCTTTCCTGGCCGTCTTAGAAAGCGTGCGCCTCGGCCGGCGGAAACTGGCCTTGACGGCCGCGTTGGTGTTGACGGTGTTTCTCATTCACCTGCCCGTGGATTTTCTCACGCAGCGGTCGGACAAAGTGGTACTGAAATTCGATCCCGGACTCGTGGTGATTCTCCTGGCGGCCGGGATAGTCGTCGAGATCATAACGAACTACTTCCTGTTCGCGTCCACGACGTCCGTTGCCGTCGGAGAGGGAAAGGAAGAGACGAGATGACGTCGAGATCGCTTGTCGCGGTAACGTTGTTGGGGATCGCCCTGCTGGTATCGGGCTGCCGGTCGCGCGACGATATACAGGCGCGATACACGTTAGAGCGGAAGTTGTGGAAGGCGCAGGTACAGGAGCGAAAAATCAACATCGCATTCATCAGGGCATCGCAGCAGGATCTCGAGCTGGCAGTCGAAGATTTCAACGAAGTGGTGGCCTACGATCCGCTCGTTATCTACAACACTGAAGGTTGGGATCCTCGCGTCGTCAGAGACATACGCCGTATTCAGATCGTATCCAAGATTGCTCTGGCGAGTCTCTATTTCCTCGGTGAGCAGTACTACCTGGCCGGCGATTTTTACGAGCGAACTCTGGACGAGGCCGACCTGGAATTCCAGCGGCGTCTGGAGGTCCAGCTCGACCTGGTCAAGTCGTTGTATTTCGCCGGGGAGGAGGAAGAACTCGAAAGGAACTGCGCGGCGATTTTCAGAGACATCGTTGAGAGCGACGATTTCTGGGCCGGCGGTTTCGAGTTGAAGGACGTGTTTCTCAGCGTCCCCCTGGTGTTGATCCGTTACTACCGGGATAGGGGATTCGACCGTCAGTATGAGGAGTTCAGCGGGCTGGCGGTCGATTTCTATACGCGTGTGGCGAAGACGTGGCCGGACGAATCATTGG
>JBDGYW010001250.1:0-2276 GCA_039588935.1 Gemmatimonadota bacterium
AAAGCGAGTCATATGTCCTCCTCGAATTGGCACGGCAACAACCATCGGACATATCAACAACGAATGAGGCACCGGTCTTATTCACCGTACCGCCACCGGCATGGTCCACGATCGTTGCGCATCTGAAGGTCGTAGCACCAAAGCCACTTCACCCGCGACCACCACTTCGATTCGCCCTACACCTGGGGGGAGCACGACTGTATACATGGTCGTGGATTCGGTCGTGTTTACGATGCGAAGCCGACCGGGCAAGACGAACAGACTTTCGTCAGTCAGATCGCCACTGATCGTTGCGGTCGCCATTTCGCCAGCTCCGATGGAAACGTTGAGAGATCCTGTCTCCTGCCGCGAGGTCACCTCGAGCACGAACACGTCGTTCGTCGGAAAGAACGACACGATCCCGCGACTCGGGGGAAACTCCACGACCGACCGCTGCGCAGCATCCACCGGTACCTCAGTGTCGTCACGCACGCTCCACAGTTCACGCGCCCGGTCCGTTACCCACGCTCTCAGGGGAGTGAAGTACACGGCAGCTGCGAGGACTATCGTAGCGGCTGCAGCAAAAAATCGAGGCAGGGTGCCAGATTTCCGCTTTCGAGCAAGCAGATCGGTTCGTGAGAGCGCAGCGGCTACGAAACTCATGGTGTCTCTAATGTCTCCGAGCCTATCAATGCAGGCGGGACAGCGACCCAGGTGCTCTTGCATCTCGTCGAACTCTTGGCGCGACGTCTCCATGTCGAGAAAACGCAGGAACGCGCCCTCATCCGGGTGTGTCATGGTTTTGCCTCCGTCCTGATCGCCGCTGCAACCTTCCGGGCGGCGCGTACTATCATGGACCCGACGGCTTCCGTCCTCTTGTCAACCGCCTCGGCTATTTCGCGATGGCGAAAACCCTCTTGGTACATCAAAAGTGCGGTTCTCTCTTCGTGAGTAAGTGAATCCATCGCTTCGCGCACTCGGCTTCTGAGATCCTCTAGCTCGGCTGCGGTGGCCGGGTCGGGCGCGGCGTTTGGCATCGGCAGATCCAGCGCGGCGGAACACTCCAGCTGGCGTCGGCGCCTGGAGATGGCGAGGGCATCACGCGCGAGGTTTGTCGCGACCGTGTATAGCCATCCCCTGAGCCGCAATTGGTGCAATGGAGGCCGCTCCCTCAATCTTACGAACGTCTCCTGGACTACATCCTCGGCGAGATCTGCATCGCCTGCGTAGCGTGCCACGTAACGCAAGAGATCTTCACGGTGCCGGACGAACAGCGCCGAAACCTTGCTGTCAAAACCGCGCATATACACCAACCAGCGGCAGTAGTGGCAAGCCTCGGTGAAATCGGTCGCACACCCGGGAAGTCACGGCACGGTAGAGCGGCGACGATTCGCCGCAACCGGTGAACGTCCCCAGGTAAGTCATTGCATTCTGCCGACGAAGCACGTTCTTGACCTGCGCCGTCACACCGATCTGAGCTGAACGGAATGTACGACTCCATTCTGCGAAGAGATCCAAGGAAAGAAATGGTGGCGTCGATGCACCTCCCGGCTCTTCGACCAAGGTCGCTGTAAAGAGAGTGTCGGGGCACGACAGCTCACCGGACGTGCAGCCAACGGGCCCAAGAAACACGCGCGTGAAACGAGCGCCGCTAGCGGCAGAGAGCGCTGCACCCAGACGAACACCGCTGCCGAGTCTTGTCGTTGCGGTAGCGTCGAGTGCGTGACGGCGCGCGGCCGGCGAAGGGAACTCGTAGCCGGCAGCGCTCATCTCCGATATGCCGAATGCATACGCAACAGATGCCGTCAACGGGCCCACGAGGCGCCGCAACGACAGCTCGAGCCCAGCCGCGCGGTTGCTAGCGGTCACGAAGATCGAAGTGTCCAACGCGCGATGGCCCGGAGTGGGATCGGGGACCGCAACACCCGTCGCGTTTCTCGAATACAGCGTGACCGAGCCAAGCCACCCGTACCCCAGCCAGGTTTCAGCGCCGAGCGTTTTGATATCCGATCGGATCGCGGGAATCGTATCGCTTGCCAGGAGCCACACATCTGTGACGTGCAGGTCAGGGCCGATGCCGGGCCCTGCCGGCGCGATTGCCTGCGTGTATTGATGGGTGCGACTGAAGCTCGTCGAAACTGAAATGCCCGGTGCAAGCGCAACCCTCGCGCTCATCCTGGGAGCGATTGCACCTGGTGTAGTGTTGGCCACGTCGCCGACGAACTCGCTTCTCAGGCCCGTCTGCAGAGTGAGAGGCCCGAATCCCCAGCGCTTCTCCGCCCAAACGGCCAGGCGGA
>JBDGYW010001251.1:0-2275 GCA_039588935.1 Gemmatimonadota bacterium
ATTGACGCCGAGATGAAGGGCGAGGACGCGCGCAAGGTCGAGATGGCCCTGCGTGATGGTTACGACCTGATGCTCGGACAGCCTATCGACCGGTGGAACCCTAACGGTGACGCCGCTCAGCTCTCCCGCATGTTCTCCGCGTACAACTACGGTGGACGTGGCGGTCAGTTCGGTGTGAACGCACTGGCTGAGCTGGGTAACGTCGTGGCTATGGGCGGCTTCCGCTCTATGCTCCGCATATTCCCTGACATGAAGGCTGTCATGCAACGCGCAGCTGATGGGCAGCTGGAGCACCCGCTGGCCCGCTTCGCTGAGCTGAACTTCGCACCCGGAGTCGGCGTACTCATCACCCCAGCAGTCCGCAACTTGGATGAGCTGGCCGAAGGCTTCGGTGGCAAGTCTGCCATTCAGAAGTTCGCGGCAAAGATGGACCCGTACCTCAAGTCGCTCGGTCGTCAGACCAGCATCACCTCAGGTCTCGGCCCGATCACCGACGCAACGCAGCGACTCGCTGCCATACGCCACTTGGAGCGCCTCGCGGCGTTCGCCAATGGCAAGAAGATGTCGAAGGGCCAGATCAGTCGCCTCCGGGCGGCAGGTATCGACGAGGATATGCAGGAGCGTATCTTCAAGATGCTCCGTGAGACCAACGAGGTCACCGAAAGAGTCCCGCTGTACGACGAAGCTGTCGTCTCGGACCTCCGCAAGGGACTGGACACCCAGTCTGAACGCGCGGATGCGGCTCTGAAGGCTGAGCAACAAGCAGCTCTGGTGTTTGAAGGGTTCACGAAGGGCCAGAAGGGTATCGCGAAGGCTCGCGCCGACGTGAACGCCGCTAAG
Organism: Gemmatimonadota bacterium; assembly: GCA_039588935.1. Classification (GTDB taxonomy): domain Bacteria; phylum Gemmatimonadota; class Gemmatimonadetes; order Gemmatimonadales; family GWC2-71-9; genus JBDGYW01. Next base: position 841 of record JBDGYW010001251.1, read on the forward strand.
AAGGAGTCTCAGGCTGCCGTGAAGGCGCGTGACGACGCCCAGAAATCGCTCGATGATGAGCTTGCGCGTACGACCATTCAAACTACCAATCAAGGTGGTGCTGGTAAGTACCGCAAGGGCCGACTGGTGGACATCGACATGGACAAGTGGACTGACAGCGAGGCGCTCGCCGCGTTCAGTGAGTCTGCCAACCGTGTCACGCGTGAGGCTATTCAGATGCCTGACGTATCCACCTCCACCGTGCTGTTCAATCATCCAGCTGGCCGGTTGATCTTCCAGTTCATGCGATTCCCGATGGACGCGGTCAACAAGCAGCTGCTCCGTCACACGTACCACATGGACGGGGAAACGGCAGCGGCAGCGGTATCGAGCTTCGGTATTGGCTCGCTGGTCTACATGGCGCAGCAGAGTATCGAGTACGCGAACAACCCAGAGGAGCTGAAGAAGCGCCTCGCGCCGGAGCAGGTCGCCAAGATCGGTTTCATGCGCACGGGTTACTCGTCGCTACTTCCGGGTATCATGGACTCAGCCCTGTGGGTTGCCAACGTGGACCCGCAGTTCTCTATGGGCCGCTCATCCGGGTTGACCACCATCTTCCCGATTGCCAACAACCCAACCACCACGCTACTCAAGAACGCCGCCACGTTCGGTGGGGCTGTCACCCGCTCGGTATCCCCGTTCGGTGACCCCAAGCAGTTCTCGCAAGCAGACATGCGGGCTGGTCTTCAGACCCTCCCGTACTACCGCGCGCTCGGACTCAAGAACATGTGGCACGGTATCGAGCAGCAATTCCCAGAATCCCGCAAACAGGAGTGACGACATGTCGTACAGTAGCAAGGTCCTCTATGAAGGGGACTCGGTAACGAAGGACTTCAACGTCCCGATGCCGTACCTCTCGACCTCGCACATTTCTGTGTACGTCAATCAGATACTCCAGCTTGCGGCGATGAACTACACGTGGACTAACAGTTCGACCATTCGGTTCACGTACGCGCCGGGGATAGGGGACGCCATTGAAATCAAACGGTGGACCTCCCCGGCCAACACTTTGGTAGACTTTGTCGATGGTTCGACGCTTCGTGCTGAGGACCTCGACACTGCCTACCTTCATAATTACTACCTGTCGCAAGAGTATGCGGATAGCTTCAACGAGCTTATCAACAACACCCTGCTCAACATTGCGGCAGGCACCGGCATCGTCGAGACAGAGACGGATGAGATTATCGCCGCCCTCGTCAACGAGATGCTACTCGACGCCAACGCAGCGAACCTGCAAGCGCGCATCACCGACATCGACGCGAACGCTGAGGCAATCATCGAACTTGGCGAGGGACTGCAAACGCAGATCAACACCCTTGCTGAAGGCGTGGCTGCTGCCGTGTACGTCCAGCCGGACGAGCCTGTGCCCGGTGTGGGCGGCATCCCTGATCCCATC
>JBDGYW010001252.1:0-2275 GCA_039588935.1 Gemmatimonadota bacterium
CACAGAATCTCCCGGTTTCGCTCGCAGTCACCTGTCGTGTATGCGCCGTTCCACACGTACGTCAGGTAGAGTTTCGGCCGACCGGCGGAACCGTCGGCTATCATCTCGAAAACCCACTGGCATGTGTGGTGTGTCGGGAGATGGAGATTGTCGCCGTCCAATATCTTGAGCGATTTGGCTTTGCGCACATGCTGTTTCTGCTCTTTGGCCACCTTGTCCGCATAAGCGTCCTTCGCCTTGCCGGAGACCTTAAGGTTCGTGCCTCCTTTGACGTTGAAATTGCCCGCGATGGCGTCAAGGGTTCTGGCTGCCCATTCGGCCTGAGCGCCGTTGTAGTGACCGACGAAACCCCGGTATGTGACTATGGTTGCGGGTTTGCTGGTACCATACTCAAGCGCGATCCGGCGGATTGTCTCCGCAGGCACTCCGGATTCTTTCTCGGCCCACTCCGGCGTATAGCGCGCGTAGTGCTCTTGGAGTTCTTCAAGTGTGACGTTTGTCCACTTGTTTATGAACGCCTCGTCATAGAGCGGTTTGCCGTTCAACCGTTCGTTCAGCACGACGTTCGTCATGGCAAGTGTGACCGCCAGGTCGGTGCCGGGACGGATTGGAATCCATTCGTCGCTCTTCGCGGCGGTATTTGAGAGACGCACGTCGAACGTCACAATCTTCGCACCTGCCATCTTGGCTTCAATTAGCCGTTGGGCGAAATACGAATGGGACGTGTGTGCCTCAAGCACGTTGGCGCCGAAGATCAGTACGTACTTGGAGTGAGCCGCATCGTTCACTTCGTAGTGTTTGCCCATGGTGAGCTCGTTGCCAAGCCACTTGGCTGTTTCGCATATGGAGGTGTGATTACCCATGGTTTTCGACCCAAATGCTGTCGTTACGAAGTGTGTCTGAGCCGCTTTTATCCGGCTTCTACCATAGTGGAACATGAACTCTTCCGGCTTGCCGGACTCGTAAATGGACTTCAGCCCTTCGACCTTTCGCCCGGCGATCGTGCCCCCAAACGCCGTGAGATCAAGCGCCTCCTCCATGGAAATGCGTTTCCACTTACCTTCTCCTCGTCTGCCCACGCGCACTAGAGGGTAGAGCAACCTGTCGGGATCATAGACCTGATTAGTCCCGGCCTGGCTTTTCGCGCAAGTCATGCCCCGGTTGTTGGGGCAATGCGGGTTACCCTCGATCTTTGTGATGCGGTTGTTCTCGCGGTACCCGATAATGCCGCACGCGGCTACACACTGCATGCAGGTCGAGGGAACGCCGACGCGCTCGGTCCCGTCCCTGCTCCTGTGGCCGTCCACGTCAGCACGACTTAGTTCCCCTACCAGCGGATCGCGTAGACCACCGAGGCGCTTCTTGCCGGGCGACGTGCCGCTTTTCTCCGCGGCACTGGCCGGGCGCAGCCCACGGAAGACCGCCCCGGTCGCCGCGCCAACCGCAGCAAGCGCACCCATTCCCAACAACCGGCGACGGGCAACGGCAGGTTCAACGCGCTTAGTCGACTCTTTGTCGTTGTTATTAACACGCATGAAATGTCTCCTCTTACTTACAGTCCCCGGATTCCACCGGTATCAAACTCTCGCCAGGGGGCGGCTCACGTCAGTAAAGCTGCCCGGCGAGGACCCAGACATACCTGAAGATAACCCCTCCTACCAGGATCAACGTGGCACAGACGGCCGGTACGACCGTGGACGGCACCGGAGCAGTTCTGCTTTCCCCTGCCCCGATGTTGCCCGATAATCCTTCCTGAGCTTGTACCCAAACAGCCAGCAATCCGACGAAAGGCACCACAATCCCGAGGGCCACCGCGCCAAACCAGAACAGAGATCCGTATTCTGCATTAATGTAGTTGATGGCCGCGACTTCCCTCGACGCACCGAAATAGAGCGAAAGCCAGTGCAGGGCGAACGTCGCAAGCTGCAGCAGGAGTGCCGCCGCAAGAAGCGGGAGCGTGAATAGCGCTTGCGACAGCTCCTGCCGCAAGGATGGGATCAGCGCTCCGACAAGAATGACAGCTGCTATTCCCGTTGTGACGAAAGCGAACACGGCTGAGGCTACCGTAAATCCCGTGTTCCAGAACGGAAAGGACTTCACTATGGATAACAGGAAGCCGTGATACGTGCCAACCGCTATCGCCAGCGGAATCCCAATGCAGCCAAGGAGCACGCGCGAGCCTTTTTGCTCCGAGCGCCCTCTTGCCTCGCGAACGACCAAGCCCGCGTATGCAATCGCCACGACGAGAAATAAGCCTTGCAGCACAGCGCCCCAG
>JBDGYW010001253.1:0-2272 GCA_039588935.1 Gemmatimonadota bacterium
CCTCTTGACCTGATGGACAATCTGGGTGTATAGATCGAACCATCTTATTACTCGACAACTGAGAATCACGGTTGCCGCGACGCAAGGTTAGCGCAAGAGGCCTTTGTAAGCAGTGCACACGGTCCTCCATTCCTTCGGGCACGAGTCCTTGAGTGCTTATCGGTTACTCCCCTGTCCAGAACAATGTGTGAGAGGGGCCGCGAACCAACTCCCCGGTCAGTAGCGGGAACCAAACGACAGGAGACATCAATCATGAAAACTCGAATCTTGCTAAGCGCTCTCGCCGCCATACTCGCGATGGCCACTCTGCCTGGCCAGGCGGAGACAGTTACGGTACCAGCCGGTACCGTGGTTACGGTGGAACTGATGGAGAACGTGCAATCCGCGTTCAATACCACAGGAGAGGTTATTTACCTCCGAGTTACTGAGGAGACCTCGGTTGACGGCAAGGTCATCATTCCAGAAGGAGCCGCGGTCGAAGCCGTCGTGGACATGACCGCGGGTACGGGGATGGTTGGAAAATCCGGCAGCGTCAATTTCCATCCTGTGCGCATTGCTGCCGCCGACGGTGAATGGCTACCACTTGATCCGACCAACTTCGGTGGAGTGGGCGAGGGCGCTTCGGCTGGTACGATGTTTATGATCGGTTTGTTCGCGAAGGGTAAACCCGGCTTCGTACAGCGGGGAGCTATCTATCGCGTGACTACTCGCCGCGATAAGGAGGTCGAAGTCGTTGCGTTGCGGCCCCCTCGGGCAGTGGCCGCAGCAGAGGTGAAGTTCACCGGTGAGGTGAAACCATTGAAAAAAGTCAATATGATGCGGACCAAGCCGGGTCGCGACATCGAAATCCAACTCAATTGCCCTCTGGAGATGGAGTCACTGGTGCCGACCGGAGCGATGGATATCAAGGTTGTATCCTTCACTGACTACGTACCCGAGATGCCTGTGCGGTCTAATGCTGTCGAGTTCGACTCCCGAAAACACCTACTCCGGGCCAGTTTCAATTGGTGGAGCATCATCAAGTATTCTCAACCCGGAAGCACCGCGCTCACCGTGCAGTTCGAGCTTTCAGATGGTCGCCTGGCTCAGGCCGACTTAACGATGGAGTCGCGTTGGAAGACGAACTAGGGCTGGGGATTTCGTAGCGCCTTGGAAGGCGCACTCGGGCCCAGCAAACGGAGCGCGTGGGGAGGGATAAGCCGTCAGCGCTTCGCCGCATTCGAGAATGCTGTGCAGTTCAGCGGCGAGCGCAGTCACCACCGCCCCGCAGGCCCGGCCCGATAGCGCGTCCTTTCCCGGCCACCCAACCTAACGCATAGATGTCCGATTCTGACAAGTTGGCACAATCGGCCATCTGCCTTGCGCGAATCCTCCTCTTGACGACCTTCCCAGCTATCGCATAGCCTTAAAAAAATAATCTGCACTAAAAAGTTTCGTCTGGGATGCCTTATGATGCTAGCCAGTCGGTTCTTGGGAGCCCAATAGGTCTATCAGTTCTATGGCGACCAAGACACAGTACGAAACGCTGAAGGCCGTCTACGACGACGAACGCGCCCGGTACGTAGACCTACGAAATACCGGCAAGGTCTACCTGACCATTTGTTCATTCTTTCTCGGGGGACTCGCATTCACGCTCAACGACGTGTTCAGCCAGGCCCCTCAGCCAATGAAGATAGTGTTCCTGTTCGCCGTGGGCGCGTTCGTCCTAGCATTCCTCCTCGTTCTGAGAGGCTTAGGCATCTATACGTACGAAGGACTATGTGATCCCGAGGAAGTGGTGAAGCGATTCGGCGACACGCCACCGAGCGACAGCGACTTCTTGGATGATCGGATCGTAGATATCGCCGCAGCATGTTCAATCAATGTCAAAGCGGACAACAGGCGCGCAGCATTCCTGGAATGGGCCTCCTGGGCGATGTTTGCAGGGATCATTTTCGGCTTCGCTAGTCTTTTGATGTTATCGCGCAATCCCTGATTCGAGGATCCCGATGATACGTGTTAAACGCCAGCACACCAAGACTAAGAAGAAAGCTGCATCTTCGAAAAAGAAGACCGCCCGCAAGAAGAATTACGGCGACGCAATGCGTAAGAAGCTCAGCAAGCGTAAGTCAGTCATGCGGAAGCGGAAGTAGTGTCTGATATGCGAGGGTTCTGGGGGCAACCGTGCGGATATGCACAACCGAAGTTGTCACGTCAAACCCAGACCAGTAACGGGGGGCACGCCACGGCATCGTAAGTCTCCGGCCCGGCGAAATCCTCCCTAATGGGATCG
>JBDGYW010001254.1:0-3124 GCA_039588935.1 Gemmatimonadota bacterium
AAACCCCAACGCCGTGAAGCTCTCTCCATGCTCCGGTGTCGCGCCGTAGAAACTCGCAGCCTCTTTTGTGTTGGGTGTCACCAGGGTGGCACCCGCGTACCAGCGAAAATGTTTGATGTGAGGATCGACCAGTACCGGACGGCCCTTGTCATGCCACGCTGCGATCAGAGCCAACAGCGGCTCCTTGTGTAGCAAGCCTTTGCCATAATCGGAAACGACCAGCGCGTCGTAACCGTCGGCCGCGTCGCGCACATCGGCCAGCAGCTCCGCGACCGTCCCATCCGAAGAAGGGGTGTCGTTCTCGAAGTCGGCCCGGACCACCTGCTGGCTCTGCGCGATGATGCGTACCTTTTCGGTCGTCTCCCTGCCCTTCTCCGTCACCATGTGATCGTGCGACAGATCGTGCTGCTCGAGCAGCTCCTTGAATTCGGTGCCCGCCCGGTCGTCGCCAACGATACCCGCAAGCGCGACCTGGACGCCCAGCGCTCGGAGGTTCGCCGCGACGTTGGCCGCTCCGCCAAGCCGCGAGCTGCGCCGGGTGACCCGAACGATTGGCACCGGCGCCTCGGGTGAAATCCGATCCACCTCGCCCCAAAAATATCGGTCGAGCATCACGTCACCGATGACGCATACACGCGCCGAGGCAAACTGGTCGATGTACGCCTCGACCTGGGCTTTTGATAGACCGGTGTCCGGTGTCATAAATGTCTATGAAAAAGATTCAGGGATCGCTGTGAAAGAGGCCCCCGCCATTCGCTACGGTATCCATTGTGTGGGCAGCGCTTAGCGCAGTGACGGTATCACACGCTTGCTCCGGCTGTCAAGCCGTTTGCAGTCGCGTTACGCGGGTGACGCGATCCCCGTTTGCCCCATACGAATGCGGGTTTTCTCTGTCCCATCGCTCGTATATGCTAGATTGGTTCGAGTCCACAACACGTACAGGAGGCGTCGATGAATCAGGACCGCACGGTGAACGTAGAGCTGGGGGAGAAGGAATGGGAAGGGGTCTACTCAAACTTTGTTATAATCACACACTCGAATGCCGAGTTTATCGTTGATTTTGCACGTATGCTTCCCGGCGTAAAAAAGGCGAAAGTCTTCTCGCGTATCCTGATGACACCACAGAGCGCCAAGGCCTTGTTGAACACGCTCGAGCAAAATATCGCCAAATTCGAGAAGGCCCACGGCAAGATACCCGTCGTCCCAACCGATCCCAACAAAACCGCAATTGGTTTTCAAAGCGACGTCGGGCAGATCGACAAGCCCTAGGTCAGAACTCACCCGGCGGCTTTGTCTTCCACCTCCGGTGCACCCAGAAATAGTGATCCGGGTGACGCCGGACAAACTCCTCGAGAACGGCGGTAAAACGCACGGTAAGATCGATGATCGCGGCATTGCCCCGTAGCGTCTTGTCCGGCCACAGGGGTTTGCCACAAACCGCTTTGTGACGATCGATACCCACGCGGATGAGAAACCCCGGAACGATCGGCGAATCGAGGCGGATTGACAGGATAGCGGGACCCCGCAACGTCGAAGCCGGACGCCCCATAAAGTCGACAAAAATGCCGCCTTGGCCGGCATCCTGGTCGGCAACATAGGTGACGAACTGGTTGTTCATGAGCAAGGTCTTCAGGTAGGCCAGCGGCTCGTGCGGTGAGATGATCTTGAGCCCCTGCGCCTCGCGGAGCCTGTTGATCACGCGGTGTGTGTGTGGGTTCGTGTGAATGGTATCCGTACAATGAACCGGATAGCCGCAACGGGCGATCACCGCGCCCAACAACTCCCAGTTGCCAAAGTGACCGCTGTAGAGGAGCGCGCCTCTTCCGTGTTCGAGTGCGGCGTCGAAGTTGGCGAGCCCCTCGACCTCCACCATGTCGAGCACACGCTCGCGGGAAAGCCGGGCAAACGATGCGTACTCCATCAGCGAGCGCCCCATGTTTTGATAGGAACCGAGCGCGATCCGTTCGACCTCGCGGTCGGGGCACTCCGGAAAGGACCGCCGAATATTGTCTCGTGCGATCGTCTTGCGGACTCCAAAGATTCGATAGGCCACCCACCCAAGCCCCGCGCCCACTCGACGTAATGCCCTAAGTGGCAATAGGTTACACGTCCACTGCAGCGCCAGCGTAAGAGCGAGTTCCAGACGGTGCCGCACCCTCCGGCCGCGCGGTCGTGGCGGCATGCGCTCGTCGATCAAGCGCTCCCAGTCGGATTCGAGCTTCATGATTCTCCCGCCCGCACCGTGTAATAAAAGCCGGACCTGTCACGCGCGACCACACCCCTTATCTCCAGATCCAGCAATACGCGCTGCACGATCGCCGCCCCCTGGCCCGAGTGTCGCGCAATCGTGTCGACGTCGGTCGCATCGGCCCCGACCGCCTGCAACACCGATTGCGCATCCGCGGACAGATCGCTCGTATCCGGGGACACTCCCACCGACCCCTGCTGCCGGCGTTGTTCGACATAGCGGCCGAGCAGCGGTACCGCCTCGAGGATGTCGTCGACGTTTTCGACGGCGAAGGCTCCCTGTTTTATGAGATGGTTTGCACCGCGGCTCCGCGGCTCGCCTGGAAAACCCGGAACCGCTCCGACGTCGCGTCCCTGCTCGAGTGCCCAGCGGGCCGTTATGAGCGCTCCGCTCCGCGACGCCGCCTCGATGACGACCACCGCATGGGAAAGCCCGCTTATCAAACGATTGCGGCGTGGGAACACAAACGGCTGCGCGGTGGTGCCCATCAGCTGTTCCGTCACCAGACACCCGCGAGTCGCAATCGACTCCATAAGATCCCGGTTGCTCTGCGGAAACGCAACGTCGAGACCGGTGCCAAGAACGCCAACGGTGCTTCCCGGGTGTTCGAGGGCACCGGCGTGCGCCGCCGTGTCGATGCCGCGCGCGACCCCGCTTGTTACCGCGATAGAGCGTCGCGACAACTCGGCCCCCAGATCGCGTGCAAAATCGCAGCCGCGTGCGGTCGCATTGCGCGTACCCACGATCGCGATACCCCGTCTATGCAGCATCGATACGTCGCCACGGTAAAAGAGAATCGGCGGTGCCTCCGGGATGGTCGCGAGATCCAGTGGAAACTGCGTGTCCCTGAAGGACACAACCCCCACGCCGGCTGCT
>JBDGYW010001255.1:0-2270 GCA_039588935.1 Gemmatimonadota bacterium
AGCCGGTCTCAATGCCGACTGGCAGGCGGTGGTTGCCGACGTGCGCCAGAGGCACTTTCGCAAGAAGGGATTCATGGCTGGGTTCGAGGAGATCGTTTCCGGCGTACCCAAGGGGGTCGAACCACCTTTTCTGGAACGAGCTAAGGCACGCTGGCCAAAAAAACCGGAGCGCAGATGAAACGTTGTCATTTAGACAATGGGATACCTACCCTGAACACGGCCCTTTTTGAGTACATGAACGCGGATGAGCTCAAGAAGCTCGCGCGGCTTACGGGATCGCGCGTACCGACCCGCAAGGCGGAGCTCGTCAAACACATCATTCAACACCTGGAAGGCGATCGGCTGAAGATCGTTTGGCAATGCTTGGATGAACTGCAACGCGCCGCCGTGGCCGAGGTGGTGCATTCTAGCGATACGACTTTCCATTCGGATCGCTTCCGCGCCAAGTACGGGCGCGATCCCGCATGGGGCTCCATTAATGCCTACCGCCGGGATGAGAAGCCTACACCCTTGCGCTTTTTCTTCTACAGCAACGGCGTCATGCCTGCTGATCTCAAGAAGAGGCTCAAGGCATTCGTTCCACGACCTAGCAAAGCAAAAGTGAAATCATTGGAGGAACTCCCGACTACCTATGATCGCCCCTACGAACACTGGAACAGCAAGACCCGGAAGACCGAGAAGGGGACGGAGCTGGTCCCCCTGACGGTGCGTGAGTCGGAGCAACCAGCGCAGCGGGAACTCCTCTCCATCCTACGTCTCCTTGACACGGGCAAAGTCGCTGTGAGCGACAAGACCCGCAAGCCAGCAAAGACAACGATCAAAGCTATCACATCGATCTTGGAGGGAGGTGATTTCTATCCGCACGAGCGTCCCAAGGACAAGTACTACGACGAGAACGCTGGGCCTATTCGCGCCTTTGCCTGGCCGGTGATCGTTCAGGCCGGCAAGCTCGCACAGCTTTCGAAAAAGCGTCTTCAGCTTACCAAGGCAGGTCGCAAAGCGTTGTCCGATCCTGCCGCCGATACAATCCGTGGCTTGTGGTCCAAATGGACCGATACAACCATTCTCGATGAACTCTCGCGGATCGATTGCGTTAAAGGACAAACGGGCAAGGGCAAACGCGGGCTCACGGCCCTCGCTGGGCGGAGAGATGCGGTTTGCGCCACTCTGGCCGAATGTCCGGAAAACCACTGGATCGCCACCGAGGAGTTCTTTCGGTTCATGCGGGCATCGGGGAACGACTTCGCGGTGACGCGAAACGCCTGGAACATCTACATCGGACAGATCCAGTACGGATCGCTCGGGTACGAAGGTGGTGAACGCATTCTCGATGAGCGCTACCTTCTTTGCCTTCTTCTCGAGTATGCTGCCACACTTGGACTGATCGACGTTGCACTGATTCCACCCGCAGGTGCTCGGCACGACTACCGCAGCCTGTGGGGAACCGATGAGCTCCCCTACTTCAGCCGATACGATGGGCTTATGTTCTTTCGTATCAACGCCTTGGGCGCGTATTGCCTAGACATGTCTGCCGCCTACACACCTGCTCCCATTGAAATGAAACGGGTTTTGAGGGTGCTGCCGAATCTCGAAATCGTCGCGATAAGAGATGAGCTCGAACAAGGGGATCGCCTCGCGTTGGACACCTACGCCGTCAATGTTTCCGACCTCGTTTGGAGGCTCGATGCGAGCATGCTGCTCTCGGCCGTAGAGCAAGGCCGGTCGGTTGACGAAATACGTGAATACCTGGAAGCGCGCAGCGGCGCACCGCTTCCGGATACGGTAGTCCAACTGCTTGAGGATTCGGCTGGCCGCTGCAAGCGTGTCCACGACCGGGGAATGGCCCGCATCGTCGAATGTGACGAACCCTCGCTGGCCGCGCTCGTCGCCAATGACCCACGGACACGGAACTACTGCATGCGGGCGGGGGACCGTCATCTCGTCGTGCCATCATCATCCGAATCGGCCTTCAAGCGCAATCTGCTCGAGGTCGGCTATCTTCTGGCCGCCGGCGAACCTGCAAAGTCCAAACCTCGTCGAGTGAGGCGTCTAAAGGGCTCCGACGTCGTGGCTTTTGAGGTGTAGGAAGTGGCAACGTCGGCCGAAAACGCGGTTGTTGTTCAGAGCGATGCCACCGTGCTCCTGGAGGTGAGGTCACCGCGAGCTGGTGAAGCGCGAGCGGCTCTCGCGCCATTTGCCGAGCTGATCAAGAGCCCGGAGCATGTGCATACCTACCGCCTCACGCCGCTTTCCATCTGGAACGCCCGTGC
>JBDGYW010001256.1:0-2269 GCA_039588935.1 Gemmatimonadota bacterium
CGCGAACCAGTATGTGTCGGATGTTGCGTTGACTGCTGCGGATGGTTCCTCGGTGATCCTGACACCAGATCTCACGGGTCAAGCGTCGATGACTGTTACGATCCCTGGTGAGACTGCCCCTGGCAACTACGACGTGCAGGCGGTAAAGGAAGACCCTGCGGGTAACGATGTTGCCAGTAACCCTGCGGTGATCAGCATCAAACCCCAGGTGGCCATTGCTAGAGCAACGGGCCGCAGCAGCGTAACGATCGCCGGTAGCGGCTTTGGCGGTTACGCAGCAGGTTCGGGAACTTCCGTCACCGGGACGGTCAGCATCGGCAACCGCGGAAAGATCAAGACCGTGGAGGCGGCAATCGTCTCTTGGAGTGATACGACGATCGAGGTCGATTTTGGTGCTAGAACAGTCCCCGACGATGTCACCGTCAACTCCGTATTCGGTAGTGATACGTCTCAGGTAAGCCGAGGCGGGAGAGGCGCCGGGAAGAGGAAGTAGTTGCCCTGTTCCAGGACAAGCCAAACATGTTGCTGATATCTGAATCTCATACCTATATGAAGAAGGAAACAAGCCGTGCCTCTGACGCCGGACAACTGGCCGCGATAGAGGTGGCGGGTCACGAGCAATGTGGTGCCATCCGCCGAGGCTACCCGAGGTGAGTTGCTGCCACCGGGTTGGAGGGGGCGGCGCTGGCCGGTCTGTTCATGATCTGGTGTAGAGATTACCTCTCTGCCAATCACAGCGAGGAGGAAGAAATGGTGCAGAAAAGACGGTTCGTGTCCATTGTGATCGGCGGCATTGCACTGTCCTTGCCGAGTGCGACCTGGGCAGATGTTCCCGCCCCGCCGGTCAACCAGAACCTCGGTATGCTTGATGCCAGCTTCAACGCGCTGGAGGAGGCCGATTGCCGTGTTTGCCATGACAGCGGCGTTCCAGACCGTCACCACGGTTTGTACAACAGCGTCGTTCCCAGCTTGTCGGTTGTCCCTTATCCCGAATTCAACACTCCCGGCATAGATCCGCAAGAGCACTACTCATGTATGAGCTGCCACAGCGACAACTTCATCCTGGAGCGAGACTGCACGGTGTGCCACAACACAGCCAGCCCCCACCATCAGACGGCGCTGGCAGACGCCGGGGATTGTGTCGCCTGTCACGGCGATCTCGTCGACAACATGGGAGACGGCCATTACATCCCCACCTACGCACCTTCACTCGTGACACCGACTCGTAGCCAGGGGGATGCCGATCAACTCAATAGTTATAGCAACGGTGCGGGAGCCTGTGATTTCTGCCACGACCAGGACGTCATGCCGCCCGGAACTCCGGTGCTAATCCGCGATAATCACGACAACCACCACGGCATCAACCTCGTGGACTTTGGTAGCCGGTGCAACTGGTGCCACGACTTCGGTCTGCCGTTTGATGAGCAGATCCGCGTCTGTGAAGGTTGCCACGGCCCGGATTCGGTCCACAATATCCAGGTCGACTCAAATGGTGACGGTCTGCTCGTGGTAGGTGGTGAGGCGGCCGGATACGGTCACGTCGGCAGGGACGCTGGGCCTAATGACAGCGATTGCTGGGGCTGCCACGGCTTCGCGGGAATTTCTTCCGCACCCGGCAGCGGCCCGATTATCCCATCGATCACCAGTTCGGATGTCACCGTCGTGAATGCCGGGGAGGCCACCCCGATCGTTCTCGAGGGCACGGCATTCTCGAATGTTGCTGGTGTCCTCACGTTTGATTCTGATGTCACGTTGACGGCCGGGGATGGTGCCTCGGTCACACTGATACCGGACAGCCTCGATGTAGATCTAATGGGCGTTACGATTCCCGCGGATACCGCGCCTGGCAACTATGACGTCCGGGCGGTAAAGGAAGACACTGCGGGTGACGATGTTGCCAGCAACCCTGCGGTGATCACCATCAAACCCCAGGTGGCCGTCGCTAGAGCAACCGGCCGCAGCAGCGTAACGATCAACGGTAGCGGCTTCGGCGGTTACGCAGCAGGTTCGGGAACTTCCGTCACCGGGACGGTCAGCATCGGCAACGGCGGAAGGATCAAGACCGTGGAGGCGGCAATCGTCTCTTGGAGCGATACGACGATTGAGGCCGATTTTGGTGCTAGAACAGTCCCCGACGACGTCACCGTCAACTCCGTATTCGGTAGTGATACGTCCAAGATAAACCGAGGTGGGAGGGGCTCCGGGAAGAAGAAGTAGTTACGCTGTTCTGACTGGGTTCGCGTGGGGGGGGTGCGACTCTAGTGCATCC
>JBDGYW010001257.1:0-2269 GCA_039588935.1 Gemmatimonadota bacterium
TGGTGGGATTCATCGAGAGGTCGATCGCTCCGACGCTGTCCGACAGGAACAACACGTGATCCCACGTCGCACCTCCATCCCTGGTGCGGAACACGCCGCGCATTTCATTGCGGCCGAACGGATGCCCGGTAGCGGCGACGTATGCTACGTTGGGATCGGAAGGGTGGACACGCACGCGCGCGATCTGTCCCGCGTCTTCGAGCCCGATGAAAGCCCAAGTATCCGCGCCGTCAGTGGACTTGTACATCCCCTTACCCGTAGAAACATTCCCGCGTATGGCTGCCGAGCCCGTGCCTACATAGATGACGCTCGGGTCGGAATCCGCCACATCGATGGCGCCTACGGATCCAACAGCGAAGTACCCGTCCGAGACGTTGTGCCAGCTCTGCCCACCGGTGGTCGTACGCCAGACTCCACCACCCGTGGTTCCCATATAGAACGTGAACGGTCGAGCGACGATTCCCTCAACCGTAGTGACGCGCCCACCGCGGTGCGGCCCAACGTTACGGAACTGCATTGCCCGTAGCAGCGTGGCATCGTACAGCGATCCAGAGTCGCGCTGCGCAAGAGCGTCGGAGGCAACAATCGTTAAGAGAATCCCGGAAAGAACCACCGGACCTGAAACACGCATGGCCGACTCGCTGTGAAGGAACGGACGTAATCTATGAGGTGGCCATCGAGGTGGCCATCAATGCGTAAGAGGCCTCAAGGGCGGCTGTGGTTACCTTATCAAGATCTACTGGGGTAGTTGGCATGCAACCACTCAGACTAAGACGATCGTATCATGTTTGGTTAGCGCGGAATTCTGCTCCGGGCATGCTCGTCCTCTCACTGGCTCTGTCGAGCTGCGCACAGGACCGGGCGCCGGGCCAGGAGCAATCCGTAGTCAGAGTGGCTGTTGCCGGAAATTTTGCGGCGCCGCAAACCGAGTTGGCCCTTCGATTCGAGGCGGCGACAGGAGTCGAGGTCGAAACCAGCATCGGGGCGACCGGACAGCTATACGCCCAAATCGTACACGGGGCGCCGTTTGACATCTTCCTCGCAGCTGACACGGTACGCCCGAGCCTGCTCGAGGAAGAAGATCTCACAGCCCCCGGCTCTCGGTTCACATACGCAATCGGGCGGATGGCCCTCTATGCACCAACATGGGATTCGGTGCGTGCCGGAGCAGGGGAGCTTCGGTCCCGTTCCATCCAACATCTGGCGATTGCAAACCCACAAACCGCTCCCTATGGCGCTGCTGCAGTTGAAGTGTTGCAGCATTGGGGACTGGACAACGACTTTGCGGACCTCATCGTAAGGGGTGAGAATGTCGGGCAGGCGCTGCAGTTCGTCGAATCCGGAGCGTCAGAGGCAGGGTTAGTCGCGCTCTCCCAGATTTTCAGTCGTGCAACACGCCATTATGCGGTCATTTCCGAGCAGCTACACCAGCCAATTTGTCAGGATGCAGTACTCCTCCGAAGCGGGCAATCGAATCCCCATGCTCTTGCCTATCTCGAGTTCCTGCAGAGCGAAGAAGGCAGACGCGTGATCACCGATTTTGGCTATTCGCTACCGTTGGCGGTACAGTGAGCATTGACTGGCGCGTGGTTTTCGTCACTGCGAAGCTCGCGGGCCTGACGACACTAGTATTGCTCCTGGGTGGAACCCCATTGGCCTGGTGGCTCACACGAACAAAGTCCAGACTTCGACCGGTCGTCGAGGCCGTGGTGGCCGTGCCGTTATTGCTACCGCCGACAGTGCTGGGATTCTATCTACTCATAATCCTCGGTCCAGCTGGTGCAGTGGGTGGATTCTGGGAGTCGCTGGGTGGTCCGCGCCTCGTATTCTCGTTCCCCGGACTGGTAGTCGGTTCTGTACTGTACTCGATGCCATTCGTGGTGCAGCCGCTTCACAACGCGTTTAGGTCAGTTCCAGGAAGGCTGCTGGATGCCGCCGCGACTTTGCGCGCCGGGCCCTGGGACCGGTTCTCCACCGTAGTGTTTCCTCTCGCGAGACCCGGATTCCTCACTGCCACGACTCTCGGATTTGCCCACACGGTCGGCGAATTCGGCGTCGTCCTGATGATCGGGGGCAACATACCCGGACGAACGGAGGTCATCTCCATCGCTTTGTACAACCACGTCGAGGCCCTGGAGTACACAGAGGCGCACATACTGGCGGCACTCCTTTTGATGTTCTGTTTTTCCGTACTCCTGCTGGTATATGCACTGAACAAGCGCTTCGAGACACCGAGGCTGTGACTGCACTCGAGGCAAGGTTACGGACG
>JBDGYW010001258.1:0-2539 GCA_039588935.1 Gemmatimonadota bacterium
CTCAGAATCAGCCTTTCAGTAAAGGGATTTTATGAGGTTGCGCGATACCTGACATGAAGAGCCTACGGAGGGAATGCGAGAAGGATCCGTCCGAAAGTAGGATAACTACTTACTGGGGAATGAGCTACTGGCGGCGTTCAAACCACAAGATTCGGTGGACCATTACAGTCGACCGTAATAGACTTCATTTGGGGTGCGTGCCGCGAGAATTGAATGCGGGCGGTGATCGTTGTACCAAGAGACGTACAGGATTCGCTGGACCACTACACCACCCCGCATACTTACGTGGAAAGTGAGGCAGCAGCGGGTGCCGCTCAGTCTCGGTCGTTCTCTCCTCGAAATTCAGCGACGGCCTTGACCGCTGCGAGGGCGAACGGGATTTCCCGCCCACCCCACAGCTTGACGAATCCGCTCCGACAGCGTTGCCGGTCTCGTTACTAGCCAGCGCGGTGCTCACCTCGTCTGGATCGACCCATCCGGTGCCAACCCACCACTCCTTCAGACCCCGACGACGACCCGCCGCCGTGGGCCACACGCCCAACGAGTCGTTTCTGCCCGGTGCAGGCACCTCATGGCGAACGCCCAGCAGGGCCGTGGTTCGCGCGAGATCTAGGCCCTTTCTCTCCCCGGTCTGCGGATCGATGACCGCCGCCAACGGGGGCATACCCATCCAGACGACCGTCCCGCCGGAGTGGAGATAGCGCCTGAAGAGCGTCTCGTCAGACGGATCGGCCGCGATCTCCTCCGGCACCCTATCGACGGCGAAAACCACCACGCTCGGCGCGTGATCGCCGATTCGTTCGTCCATGAACTTGGCCAGGGCCGGTCCGTCGAGAACCGTGTAGCCCTCCCCCATGAAGTAATCGAGCACCTCCTCGTCTCCGCGAAACCACTTCCAGCCCCGGTACTCCTGCCAGAAGACCACCTTGCGGAGCCGTGGCCGGTCGGGCTCGGCCGTGGTCGTGCCGGTCAGAGCGTAGAGCCGACCGTCATCGCTACCGACATAAACTACCCCGTCGACCACGACCGGTGACGACTGGATCATGCCGCCAGTGCGGAAGCGCCACTTCTCCTCACCGGTGGAGCTGTCGAGAGCGAAGAGGAAACCATTGTGGCAGCCGAAGTACACCACGCCGTCTGCGATGGCGGGCGACGAGAAGACCCGGTGCGGCGTGACGTAACGCCACCGCTCCTCCCCGGTTGCAAGTTCCAGGGCCTGCACGAAGTGCCCATCTGAGCTTCCTGTGAACACGAGCCCGTCGGAAATGGCAGGCGACGAGATCACCCACGAGCCCTCATGATCGAAGCGCCAGTTCTCCCGTCCGTCGGTGGCATTCAGCGAGTAGACATGGTTGTCGTGGCTGCAGAAGACGACGCTGCCGTCTGCGACGGCCGGGGATGCCTGGATCGATCTGCAGTCCACCCTGCACTCGGGCAAACGGTGGACTCCCTCTGTAGTGTACTTCCAGACCTCGCCTCCGGTTTCGGCGTCGACAGCGTAGAGGTGGCCGTCCCTGCTGCCGACGTAGACCGTGCCATCCGTCATCGCCGGTGAGGCGCGCACCCGGCCGGCGGTCTCGAAACGCCACTTGGGCTCTCCTGCGTGTGCGTCGAAGGCATAGAGGTGCCCGTCTCCACTGCCGACATAGACGACTCCCTCTACCACGATGGGTGACGATGCGTAGTACTCCCAGGCCCAGCTGAAGGGCGCGTCGTCGCCGAAAGCGAAACGCCACATCTCCTCGCCGGTGATTGCGTCGAGGGCGTAGAGATGGCGGTCCATACTTGTGACGTAGACGACGCCCCCGGATACGGCGGGCGAGCCGTGTACCGGTCCCGCGGTCTCGAACGCCCACCGGGCCTGGCCGCTCTGGCGATCAATAGCATAGACAGAACCGTCACCGCTGCCAACGAAGACCGTCGTGGAGGTCACGGCCGGTGACGACCTCACCGGTCCTCCGGTCTCGAAAGACCACGCGACCGCCTGCACTCGGTGGACCGCGGCGGTGTTATACACACCGCTGTGTCGCGGATCGCCGCGGAACATCGCGACCTCGTCGGCTGCTGAGCTCGGGCCGTGGTCCGCGAGCGCGCCGAGCGCGCATGTGGCCGGGACGGCCAGACAGGACAAAAGGAGCGTCACGATTCGGATGTTATGTCTCATGTTCATGGGCTCTCCTTGGTCCGCCCTGCTCGTCGCGCGCGAGCAGCGGTTCGATGTCGCTCCAGTCTCGCTGCTATCTGGCCGAGAAATCCTGTGTTTCGATGGCGTTCTCGTGCTGTAGAGGCAAGATGGGTCTCGAAGCTGATAGGCGCTTTTCGTACTCACTGAAGGACGATACAAACCCGTGGTGTAAATGTCTCACAATGTCCTGTAAAAAGATGTAATAATTGTACGTGTCCATGCTAAAAACTCGATCCGGTGTAGTGGATCATCGAAACTAAACGGCGTCGAGCGGGCCAAGATCGATCCCGACAGAGTGTGACCCGAGGCAGAACTCGACAGTTCGACAACGCGGAAGAACCTGATTGGCGCCTT
>JBDGYW010001259.1:0-2268 GCA_039588935.1 Gemmatimonadota bacterium
TCCCATGACGACAGGACGTCTCTCTTCCCCTCAGTGCGCGAGAAACTGCTGTTGGGCGGATACCTGTCCCGGCACATGCGCTCGTCGTACTCGACATCAAGGTGCGCGCATATCCTCCTGCACACCTGCGCACGCTCGTTCTTCAATTCTTCCAGCGACAACTCCAGCCCCTCGTGTCGGGCGGCAAGCGCTTCTATCCCTCGGCTGTGGGCAACCATACGGGCCGAGTGGAGCACCATGAGGGCATGCTTGACGACAGGGTTCGTCCTGTGCTGTCGCCGTTTGCCTTCCATCTTCAAGTATGATTCCATCGTGGCGAGTCGATCTCGACGCTCGATTGCGATACACTTGAACGCAGGATAGCGCTGCTCTGTCCTGGACACGAACTCGGCCAGTTCGCGGGGCCTGTAGTAGTAGAGGTAGTCGAGCTTGGTGGCCCAGTACGTGGCGCCACGGTTGCGGGCATACCGGTCCATGATCTCGAAGAACCAGTCGATGAAGTCTTTGGGGTGGCTGGCGGCGAGCCGTTCCCTGTCGCCGTCGACAAGACGGAAGTAGTCGGCGGCGCCATAGGTGTCGAGGAATCCTTCAAACTTCGTGGGGTCGTCGAAGCTGCCCCAGTATCGCTGGTTCAGGTAGATGTTGCTTTCGTGGATGCCCCAATGAAGCTCGTGTTGGGCACCCGCAATCTGCGGGTGCTCGCACATCAGATTCCCAAGCCATGTCGTGCCGCTCCGCGCCGATCCGAGTATGAATACGGGTTGTGGCTTGATCACGCAGGAACCCTCGAAACCAATTCACCTGTCACCCTTGAGCGACGACCTCACGATACGCTTCGGCATGGGCGCGTCCCATTTCCTCCGGGGTGTACTTGTCCTGTATCCACCGCTGCGCGTTGACACCGAGCTCACGGCGAAGGGTGTCGTGGCAGAGGAGTATATGGATCTTCTGCGCAAGCTCGCCGTGCGCATCCGGCTTGAACAGAAGGCCCCAGCTCCCGTCTTCGATGAGATCCCTCGTGCCATTCACGGCACTGGCAACGATGGCTTTCCCAATGAAACAGGCATCGATCAGTGTGAACGGCGTGCCCTCCCACCGCGATGTGTTCACCACGAGCAAGGCATGCTTCGTGATGGCCAGCGCATCGTAGCGATACCCCAGAAGGATTACGGACGAGTCGAGATGTTGTTCTTGGATATGCGCGGCGAGTTGCTCATGCAACGGTCCCTCGCCCACGAGGAGAAAGGCTAGATCCGGATCGATACGGAGCAAAGCCGGCACGGCTCGTATGAAACACAACGGGTTCTTCTGATACGAAAGGTGTCCCACCTGCACAATCCATTTCTTCCCCATGGCCCCGTCTACGTGCGGACGGGTATCGGGTATGTCGGCATACGGCGATCGACCAATGCCGTACAAAATGGTCTTCTGTTTTGCGGCACTGACGATTCTGCGCTTCGCAATTGTCCTCTGGTCGTCGTACGAGACGGTGATGAGCATGGCGGTGTACCAGGAGCACATGCGCCAGGCGATTCTGATGAAGAAGAAGTAGAACTGGTTCTTCATGTCGATCGTGTGCGGCGTAAAAACAATGGGCACACCCGCCATCACCGCCAGGGCGTGTCCCCAGAGAAGCCCTTCAAAACCGTGGAGGTGAATGAGTGAGATACCGTTGGTCCTGATGAAACGGGATGCCCTGAACAAATCGGAATTGGGAGCCTTGGAAATGGTGAGCGGCAGCGAACCCTTGACCAGCACTCTGCAATGTTCATGCAACGTGGAATTGGTGGCCTGGCAGATCAGATAGAAGTCGAACTCCGAGCCGGCTCGCGTGCAGATATCGACGACGGCCCGGCCTTGGCCGCTGAAGTGGGGCTCGAACACGACGATGAGAACGCTCTTCTTGCTCACTGACTGGGCTCCACCAGCTTCAACAGGAATACTCTTGGCACCGACGAGCGGCAGGCACCGGAGAGGGATTGATTTGCGCTTTTGCGGCACCGGTACCGAGTTCAGTTGTGCCACTTCATGGCAGGATCGCCAAGACGACCTTCCTCCCAAAGTGTTATATTAAAATAGCCTTGGAGCCAACTTTTTTCAACGGACGGGCCGTGAGACAGTTCCCAGCAACCATTGTCTCCAACCGACCACTCTCCCACGATCTTCACAAGCTAGAATTCAAATGGGGCCCTGCTGCGGGAGAGCCCGCGCCGGGCCAGTTCTTCACGGTCCGAGTATCGGAAACGACCGTGCCCCTGCTCCGGCGTC
>JBDGYW010001260.1:0-2267 GCA_039588935.1 Gemmatimonadota bacterium
CCCATCGCCTTCTGCAACCCGGGATTGCTGATTCGCTTGGCGTTCAAGAACACGAATTCCCTCCGCAAGAGGTACATCGCCCACTACGGGCTCCTCTTCTAAAGGACCTTTGAGCTATGGCCCAAGATTTCGGCAATGGTGTAAGTCGCACTCTCGATCCCTTCGCACGACAGTTTCAGGCGGTGGTGTTCCAGGAGGGCAAGCCCCCTCTGGACTCCGAACTCAACCTGGTCCAGCAGGACCAGGTCGAGCAACTCGCTCAGCTTGTTCGAGCAGAAGCGCACTCCGGGTTCTTCCTGGATCCCACTCGGGCGCTTAGCGACTTTGTGACAGACCCCTCGTGGTCCAACCTGTTCGAGTTTGCACAGCAAAAGCTAGACGAGGACGGTGACCCCGAAGAGCTTGCTCCGGTGATGTATGCCAACGTCAACGGTTGGGTCATCCCCGTTGCGGGGACCAATTTGGTTCAGGAGAACCGTACGACCAATGAGATCCGGCTGTACCCGCCGCCGGAGAGCGACGCTCGTATCGATTTCATCTTCCTTGAGGCGTGGCAGGTCAGCGTGGCTCCCAACCCCAGCACGGCGAACAAGCCTGCTGCGGACAAGATTTGGAAATGGGGCAACGTCGAGTTCGGTGCTACCAACCTCGACGACGACATCACGGATCCGACCATCGGTTTCGAGACCACGGAGCGCATCCAGCTCCAGTACCGCATTCGCGTGGTGGGCTCTGGATCCGGTGCGGGCTCGAGCCCAGACTTGTCGGTTTACCCCGATGGTCTCGGCGACCCCAATGTGTTCGCCCAAGGGCCGCAGAGTGCCGTCACGGCGTTCACGTTCGACAACATGCGTGACGCCCTCGGAGACCCCTCCTTGTGGCGTGCGGGTGATGGCGACCCTCAGAACTCTTTGGGCACTACGGACGGCTACACCTACGCTCTTCCGATGTGCGCGGTGTTCCGTCGCAACAACCAGCCCTATGTGGCCGTCAACCTGAGCGGCAACCCGAACCAAAACGGTGCGTTCGATCGCAACCCTTCGGCTGCGACGTTGGCCTTCCCGCCGGACGGTGCACAACGGCTGACGACGATGGCGTTGGTGAACGACATGCTGCCGGAGCAGTTTGCCGTAGACACGCTCATCGAGGTGGACAACCTGCTTGGCTCCGGTTGGGATGATCCGAACCTGGATCTCACAAAAGCCTTCATGGTCATCGAAGGTGAAGTGATCGGCATTTCGGCGGTGGATACTACGTCATCGCCCAACACCGTCACGGTTCCGGCGGGGGGTCGTGGACGCTGGGGGAGCGATCCCGTTTTCCACGAAGGCCGCAACAGCAACGGTGATGTTGGCTCGGGGAGTGCCGTAGCGTTTTTCAATACTCGCGATGATGGTCTTTTCGCGGACGAGATTGCCGAGAATGACATTCTTGATCTGCGTCGTGGTTGCAACCTCGGAGACTGGGACTACAGCCGCATCCTGCTGCACAACGTCTCAGCTCTGATGCGCAACCGTCTCCGTTCGACCTGGAAGCAGGCCGGCAATGACGGTGGTGACACACAGGGGGTGACCATCACAGAGGTCGACTACCTCCTTCAAGACGGAGGCACCGCAGTTCCTTTCGGCACCGAAGCACTTGATGGTCCTGACGGTATTCGCCAAATCTGGTCGGACGCCGCTGCCATTCAGGGTGACGTGACCGTGATGCTCAACCCCGATGGCACCATCAACGCGGGCTTCATCCAGACCGGTGATGATCTGGTGGATTGGGATGTGGGGGCTGATTTCAAGCCCGCCATGTTCATGAACAACGTCAACAACGCGAGCCCGGGTCCTGGGTTCACTGACGGCACCACTGTGTTCCTCTACATCGGTGGTGACGACGGCACCAACGGAGCGCGTAAAACGTTCCGAGATGGTGGTACGCGTGCTGTTCGGTTTGTGTCTCCCCAGGAGTACTGGAAGACCCAGTTCCCCAACAGCAACACGGGGCTCCAGAACCCGGTGACGATGCTGTGGGTGAACTCCACCGAGTTCAACAACGGTTCGGCAGCCGCTGGTGCCGGTCTCCAGGCGTTGACGCCGGCTGGTCCCGGTCAGACGGCTACCGAGTTCCCTGGCCCGATGTACCCGCTCCAGTCACAGGACTTCGAGAAGCCTTTCTTGGTATGTGGTGGTGTCCTCAACAGTGCCTCTGTCATCACGGGTGTTGATGGCGCTACGCAGCTCGAGGGGAACAGTCTCTCAGGTGGGAGCATCCCTCTG
>JBDGYW010001261.1:0-2266 GCA_039588935.1 Gemmatimonadota bacterium
AGCCTGGACTTGGGGATGGAAGATCCCAACGACCCATCAGGCACGGTGTCTCTGGGTGAAACCATTGCTATCGACGGGCCGACTGCGGAAGACGTCATTGACCGAGTGAGCGTCGGGCCGAGGCTGATGGCACTGGTCGAGAGCTATACGGCTGACCCCGACGAGTACCTGCTGATGGAGCTTCGCTGGGGTATGGGAGATCAGGTAAGCTACTTCGATGTGGCTCATCACTTTACCTCATCTACGGGGCGACCGATGAACCATGACAAGGTGGCGGCGGTGGAACGATCGGTGTTTGAGAGGATTCGACACCACTGTGAGAGTGACCCTGAGGCGATGGAAGAGTTCCATGACCTCCTGCGCGTGGTAGCAAATACGGCGTAATCGAAAGTTTTTTCACAAATCTTAGGGATTCGTCTCTAAAAAAAGGTATTATTGTACTAGGAGAGCATCATGAGTTTCATCAAGACTATACTTCTTTCATTCGTGGCATCGGTTGGCTTGTACGCTACCCTGTGTTACACACTGGGCACCCCGGGCCAGCCGGTCATCACGCTGACCGTCACCCCTAGCGCCCTCGAACGGCACGGGATCGACGAGCGGCTGCGCTTCGTCGAAGGACCCGGCGGACTCGGCGCACCCTGGATGGAAACCGAACCGCTTCCGCCCCTGCTGGAGCTTGAGCGAGAAGAGACTATCTATTCTCTCCCGGGCGAGTTGACTCCGGCGGCGTTCCTCACCTGCATCGAGTTCGAAATGCTCCCGACGGTGGACCGCACGGTGTTCGTGCTGGACGCGCTGGACGGCAGTAGTCTCGACAGATTCAACCCCTGTGTGCGGGATCACGCGGCTGAGGCTGGGAATCTGGTAGTCACGCAGTGTCGTGGCGGTGACTCTCTTGACAAGGCGTTCGGGCGGGCCATAGGCTACTTCCAACTGGAATGTGACCCTGCGGTACCGCAGTTTGATCTGGAACCGGCCACGCCGCACCGCGAGTTCTTGGGGGACCTATTCTAATGTATGATTGGTCACACCTATTTCCCGAGGGAATGTTCCCCGGGATGCCTGCTGTCACCCCGAAGAAGCCCAAGCCCACTCGCACCAAGACCGAGTTGGCCGATAGCTTGCTGCGGTGGCGGTGCGCGGATTACGAGCCTGGATTCCAGTGTCACTTCTGTGACGACTGCAAGCCGAGCAGACTATGTAATCTCTGCACGGACCTCAAAGAAGCGGCTGCTTTGTTGAAGGAGTTGGACAAGAAGCCGGAACCGCCGAAGTGTCACCACGACCGGATCACGAAAGAGTGCCCGGCGTGCAAACCTCAACCCTCTGGGAGCCAAGACTGATGAGCAGTATTACCGACGAACAACGCCAGCAATTGGGCTGGATCATCGAGGCCGCTAGCCGCAACGGGCTGGCTTTACTTGAAGTGA
The DNA here is from genome assembly GCA_039588935.1 of Gemmatimonadota bacterium. Taxonomy (GTDB): domain Bacteria; phylum Gemmatimonadota; class Gemmatimonadetes; order Gemmatimonadales; family GWC2-71-9; genus JBDGYW01. The sequence continues at coordinate 1,434 of JBDGYW010001261.1, forward strand.
ACGAGGTTGGCACCGGCAACCCTGCGGTACTGCTGGTCGCCGTGGACAAAGACGAGGAAGGCAAAGGCGGTCGCATGGCTCCTCTGGCCCGCATCGACATTGACTTCGTGAACGGATTCACTCCCCCCGAGGGTGTGGAGCAGGTTACCTCGGACGACGAGCCGGAGGTAAGTGAGCGCAGCCAACAGTGCGGCGCCGTGTGGGGTAACGACGACGTTGACAGCCCCGGGGTGGGGTGCTAACATGCTGAACGAGAACAACGAAGAGGTACCGGCGAATGACGTGCCGGACCTCATCGAATCACTGGAACAACTCAAGGCTATGCACACGACGTGTACGCCGCAGGAGCAGTGCCATCGCTGTACGGATCTGACGATGACCGCGCTCATGCTGCAAGTGCTCGACAAACTAACTATGCTGTACCATGATGCACATCACTGCCTGGACAAGACGACGTGCAAGGCGTGTCACATGGTAGAAGCCTACGGACTTCAGATGGGGTCCAACGAAGAGGAGAGTCGAATTGTTACGCTCAACTAAGTTCATGCTATTGGCTGCCGTTCTGGGCCTGAGTATCATCGCGACGACCGCTGTTGGAGACACCAAGGCGGGAGGCAAGTTCTTCCAGTGGATCACCAAGAACGGTGAGATCGCTTTCACCGATACCTCGAAGCGCATCCCTGCAATGTTCAAGGATGAGGCCGTCGAGCGAGAGTTCGAGGCTCTGATTGAGAAGCGGACTCAGATGATCATCACTGAGCGGGAGCAGCGAGATCGGTTGCAGAAGCGGCTCGACCACCTTCGGAAGCAGAATGCCGTCGAGTCCACTCCTG
>JBDGYW010001262.1:0-2266 GCA_039588935.1 Gemmatimonadota bacterium
TTATTCAGAACGAGTCTGGCCTCGGCCTCGGGGGTAGAGGGCACTTGCTGGTTTTCGTCGAGCCCGATGGTTCCAGACAGATAAAGCGTGTTGCCCACCAGCACCGCGCCGCTAAATGGCAGGGCCGTCGAGTCGGTCGCGGACCGCGGGTTGATGTGGCGTCGTACCTCCTGCGCCGACAGGTCAGCGGATACGGCTGATACCAACGCGACGGAAACGAGCACCGCAAATGTTGGGAACCTCATGACTCATACCTCCTGAGGAAGGGAGACTAAAACGTGCTGCTGGTCAGCCATTAGAGGAGGGACTGCATCCCTTCCCTACCTTCGCCTTCGACTACTCGAAGAAGTTCTCGACCACGATCAAAGCCGCCCCTACCCCTTCGGCCTCATCAGCTCGTGGAGCGGCGGGTAGTTGCGGAGGGGTCCCAAAGCAATCCAACCCCAGTCCGACTCTCGCGGGAGTCTGAGATGCCACGTGGACCCCGGCAACCCAACTGGTCGGAGCGAAGGTGTAGTCAGGCAGTGAGTCTTTCACCATAAACTGGTGACCCAGATCTGCCTATCCCTCGGGGAACTGCCACTCCACCCCGAGTTGATGCAGGAACCCCGCAGCGTCGTAGTAGTCCAGGTGCCGCTTGATCTTCCCATTCTCGAACTCGAACAGAGATACGCCCCGCACTGAGAACGCCCTCCCAGTCGCAGGAAGTAGCCCTGGGTAGTCTTCCGTCTGGGTGCCCGACCAGGCCCATTCAAGCGCACCGCGGCTCCCCGATACGAATAGTGAAACGATCTCTACTTTCACGTCTGGCACCGCTGAGAAATCATCGGCCAGGCTCGCTCTGATCTGCTCATGCCCTCGGTACTCAACGCCATCGGGAACGTCTTCGTAGACGGCGTCCTCCGCATAAAGAACATCTATTTGCCCGAGGTCCTTCGACGCCCAGACACCTGCAAATCCCCGCATCAGCTGCTCGCCAACACCGGGATCGGGCTCTTCAGGGGGACCCACGCAAGCGTAGAGGGCCACACATAGAGCAACGGGGATAGTTCCGATCCAATCTCGGCCACCAGTCATCGCCTTCTCCCTTCTCCACAGGTTGAAATCTCGAGCAACTCCGCCATAGGCTCAGCATCGACGATGAGTAGTTCGCCTTCCTTTGCCAGTTTGTCTCGCAGCGACGGGCCCTCGATGTAAGGCATGACGTAGAACAAGAAGCCGTCAGCTTCTCCGGAGTCGTAGAGAGGCAGTGGGTGCAGATTGGCTGCACTCTCAACTCTTGCAGGAATCTGTCAGACCCAACCCACCGCTACCGAGTTCCCGCTCGATGGTGTAGCGGTCTTGCAGAGCCTGCTCCAGACGGCTTAGAACGTCATCGTCGGGCATGGGCGTTGTCCGCGGTTCCCAAGAAGACAGGGCCAAAAATACGGGTGTGGGAGCGGGGTGGCTAGGGTGGTGGCAACCTGGGTGCGGCTGGCTGACGTGGGTGTGATACCGAAAGCCCCGAACGCCGTGAGACGCTCGGGGCATCCAGAAGCGGACCGCGTTTCCTTTGGATTGAATGTCTCGTGCCTACGTAACCTGACCAGCTTCATCGGTTGACTTCGGCTGTACGAAGATGAAGTAACCGAATCCGATGGCAAACAGCAGGTAGATCGCTACGGTTGACCAACCGAGTGCAGTTACCACACCGTCAAGCTGTCCGTTCAGAGCGACGATGAAGCCGAAGGAATCGCCGATGCAAAGGGCGAGCAGAATCGCACGACGAGCCTCAGAGTCAGGCGCATTTCTGGCGTGCCACGTCAAGACGGCGAAGGCAAGAAGTGCCGCTCCGAACAGTTGCGCCACATACTGTAACGGAGGGGTTACCTCAGGACTATACAGCGACAAGACCTGAGCGGGCACAACGACGAATCCGGCTCCGAAGACTGCTGCGACTACAGCATTAACAACCATGAGTACGCTGAGCTTCATGGGATCATGTCCTTCCGCCTATGGGGGTGGGCTAGGGTCGTAGGTCCATGTGACCTCGTCGTCGGGCAGGCGTCTACTGCGGCGTCTACTACGGCGTCTGTCAGGCGGCGGGGCCGATAGGCCACCGGCGCAACGGTCTTTCAGAATCAGCGCAAACATGCTTCCAGATTCGTGCGTTCGCTAGGGCGCGGGGCACGAAGCTACGTTGGCGGGACGTCTGTTGGGCAACGACACCCCAGGATAGTGTCTGAGGTGCAAGCGTCGCGTAGACGGTGGCGTTACGAGTCGTTGC
>JBDGYW010001263.1:0-2264 GCA_039588935.1 Gemmatimonadota bacterium
CCCGCAGCTGTTGTCAGTGCCGGTGCTTTTCGGGCGCTTGGAATACCGCCTGCACTGGGCCGTTGGTTCCTGGACGAAGAGGACGTGCCCGGCAGCGCCAATGCCGTGATAACGAGCCACGCATTGTGGCGGAGCCGGTTCAATTCCGAAGAGGAGGCGATCGGGCAGACGATCGTCATAGAAGAGAAACCACACACGGTAGTCGGTGTCATGCCTCGTGGTTTCAACTTCCCCACGGCGTCAAGCCAATTTTGGTTACCCATGGCGGAGGCCAGCCGGAATGACGGATCATGGAACTATGAGGTGTTTGGGCGGCTGCGATCCAGCATCTCGATCGAACAGGCTTCGGCACTTCTTGGCAGCCGCAGCATCGAGTCGACAACACGCGACGGCGCAATCCTCGCGTATGGAGCAACTCTCACGCCGCTCCATATCCGCTTTGTCGGCAACGCCCGACCACTTCTCTTGATCTTCATGGCGGCCGTTAGCGCCGTCTTGCTCATTGCCTGCGTCAACGTGATCAATCTCATGCTCACGCGGGCCACCCGCCGCGGACATGAGCATGTCGTTCGTGGAGCCCTCGGCGCCGGACCCACACGCATGTTGCAGCAATTACTGACTGAGAGTCTGCTCATCTGCGTCGTGGGTGCATTGCTTGGGCTACTAATGGCCGTTGCGCTCACAGATCTGCTCGTTGCTCTGAGTCCAGATTCGATTCCACGGAGAGAACAGATCGGCGTAGACGGGGGCGCGTTGATTTTCACCCTTTCACTGGCTGTAGTTGTCGGCCTGGCAGTCGGCTTGACGCCCGCACTGCACGCGTCGAAGGCCAACCTCGCAAGCGGCCTGAACTCAACATCACGAGGATCATCGAGCGGCATCCGCCACACGCGCCTGCGGGACGCATTCGTTGTTGCCCAACTAGCACTCGCGCTGACTCTGTTCGTGTGCGGCGGCGTCTTGCTCAGGAGTTTCACGGCGCTGTTGGACCTGGAGACCGGCGTTGCGCCCAGCGAAGTGCTTGTCTTCGATACGGCGTTGCCAGAAGCCAGGTATCAGAAGTTCGAAGATCGGAAACTTTTCTACGACGAGATGCGCGCCCGTCTTCGAGCGATTCCTGGAGTGCGAACCGCATCACTCTCTGTGTATTTCCCGGCTAACGGCTGGTTTCATACCACCAGCTTCATCGTTGAAGGTTACGTCTCGGCTCCATCCGAAGAGCTTGAGGCTGAAGTCAAGCAAGTGACACCCGACTACTTCGAAACCTTGGGCATAACTTCCACCGAGGGCAGGGTGTTTGAAGATGGCGATGGGGTATCGGGTCCCGAAGTGCTCGTCATCAATCAGTCGATGGCGCGCAAGTACTGGCCCAACGGCGGTGCGGTCGGCGGCAGGATGCGACTGGATGATGAGTGGTACTCCGTTGTTGGCGTGGTGAACGATGTCAGGTATCGGGGCGAACTCCGCGATGTTCCGCAGCTGTATCGCCCGTACGCCGCTGGGTCTTTTCCTTGGAGTATGGCTGGGCTGCTGCGAGTCGAGGGTGACCCGACACAGTACGTGGCTGCGGTTAGACGCAGCATCGCTGGAATGGACTCTGAGGTAGTCGTTGCCGGCTTGCTGCCCCTGGAACATTTCCTCTGGGCGTCGGTGTCCGAGCCACGCTTCCGCACACTTCTGCTCAGTGCGTTCGGAATCGCCGCGGTGCTTTTGTCTGTGGTCGGCGTGTACGGTGTGATGGCGTACGCTGTCGCGCAGCGAACGCGGGAGTTCGGCATCAGAAAGGCGCTTGGCGCAGGCCACTTCAGAACGCTGCGCGAGGTGGCGAGCCGGGGCCTTGCTCTAACCGTACTGGGAATCTGTTTCGGTCTCTTTGGAGCCTACGCCACAGTCGGCGTGCTGCAGAGCTACCTCTTCAATCTCGACGCTCACGATCCGCTCACCTTCTCGATCGGCATTCTCTCTCTCTCCGCAGCATCGATGCTGGCGTGTTGTATTCCAGCATTCAGAGCTGCGAGGGTCGATCCTCTGGTGGCGCTCAGGGCGGAGTGAGGGTCTTCCGCTACCTGAACTGTGTCAGTTTTTGCGTCAGCGTTGGGTGTCGGGGCTAATGCTCGTCGCCCACCGAAGGACCCGTCGAGATGCTGGACGGAGGACCCATTTGGAGACCTCGCCAGACGGTGCATCTGCCGAGTCAACCACAGACCCAGACTGAGATCCACCGAATATTCACCGATATAGTAAGTGCTTGATCTGACGGGGCT
>JBDGYW010001264.1:0-2263 GCA_039588935.1 Gemmatimonadota bacterium
TTGTTGAACGAGTGGGCGGTAGCCACCGACGCTTCGGTAGTCGCGGTCGGCGACTACAACTACGATTGGGACACTCAAAACGGCGATGCGGACCACGATCCAGGATACGACAGCCTCGTGGTCGACGGCGTGTTTGAATGGGTTCGCCCAGACGACCTGGTACGCACGCAATGCACCACGCGCGAGAGGAGTGACGGCGCCGTGGACTGCCGGTACAACTCCGTTCTCGACTTTGTCTTCGTCGCTGGAGATGCCCAGGATTGGCAAGCCACTGCGACCATCGTCACCTGGGAGAACGATTTCCCGGACGACCACTTCCACCCTGACCATCGCCCGGTCATGGCGACGTTCGACATTGGCGGTGTTGCACCGCCCACGATCGACCCGGAACTACGACGACAAATTCTCGAACGCTTAGAGGCGCTGGAGCGAGAGATCCAGGCGCTCAGGGCACTGCTGGGGGGCGATAATGGCTGATCAAACAAATGACAAAGAGGGGCAGGATAGTAAAAGCACAGCAAGTGAACGGAAGGTGCGGAACATACCGCTCTGGATGGCTGGCGGTGGGATAGTAGCAGTTGTGGTCGTGGTCACCTCGAATCCGGCGCTGGTGCGGTTCAGCTCGGAGAGCGTGTTCGATCTCTCCGCAACACTGGCGCCTTTCATTCTTGTGGCACTGCTACTTGAGCGGGCAGTCGAGGTAGTCGTCAAGGGGGCACGGATTAAGACAAAGGCCCAGATGAGGAACGATAAAAGGAGCGATGAAGTATTCCGGAGTTTCTCGACAGAAACGCGCGGAATCACGTTCCTGGCGTCGTTTATCGGTGGAACCCTCTTGGCGATGGCTGGAGTCAGGATCATCTCGGCGTTTCTAGCGGACGATGCCGAGTACGCAATGGGAGGTATTCAACGCGACATCTTCCTCTCGATCGATGTGATTATCACTGGGCTTGTGCTTGCAGGAGGTGCGGACGGCCTCCACAAGCTGGTTACTCTCGGAACCACATTTCTGGACAACCAGAAGAAGGCCATGACGAACGAAGTCGGCTCAGAGTGATGGCCCGCGGATATGCGGCAAATGGCACCTGCCTCGAAAGGAGTTGATCATGCCGGTAAAGCTCGATGCCACGTACCCAGTCAGTGACGGTGATGTGGCGCTGACGGTGATCGTCGGTAACAAGCAGTTGGGCACATCGCGTGCGAGGATTGGTGCAAAGGCGCTTCACACAGGCGACTTCAAAAACTTCATATTGGGCAAGGGGCGAGCACTCAAAGGAAAGGTGCTGTCGCTCAAAACGGTGGTCGCCGACGTCAACGACAAGACAAACCTCACGTCTGTTCGCTATGTAATCGATGGCGGGGCCAACCCCGCCACTTGGGATCTAGAGGCCACGGTAGCCCAGAACGGCGATTCAATCATCTATCGAGTAAATGTGGAGTTCGTGTAGGATGAAGCGCCACAGCCTCATGCTGGCCATGTCTTTAGTGATAGGAGTCGTGCCAGCCGCCGGAGCGGCGCAAACGGCGGCTGACTCGATCGCGCTCGACGATCTTCGCACTCCTGCATCTCCAGCGTTCGTCCTGCTCGGTGACGCGCCGTCTGCTGTCGAGCGGCCGAGCACTCCCCGCGCGCTCGCGGCAGCATTCTTCTCGAGAGGCAAGGACGGTGACCTGGTCCCGGACAATCTCGCTGTGGAATTCTGTCCGTACTGGATGGTTGGACATCCCACAATGACTTTTGACGGCTTCTACAAAGCGAATTTCGGAACACGGATACTCAGGAATCTTTCGCTGTCGGTGGCCACTGAAAGGGAGGAGCTGGAGGGGGCGGCTACTAACAGCAACGTCGCGTTCGGTTTCCGCACACTCTTGTGGGAGGGAAAACCCAGCGACGCTCTCACCGACCTAGAATCTGAGTTGCGAACTGAGTTAGGTAAGATGCAGGTTCGCCAGCTCAATCTTGATGACGAAATGGAGCAAATCGAGGAAAGATTGGCTGCGGGTGCGACTGAGGGCGAGATGGCTGAAGCACGTAGAGACCTCAAGAACCTAATGCGAAGGATTAAGGAGGTAGACGACTCGGTGCGGGCGAAGGTTCTGGAGATACAGGAAGAAGACCGCTCCAGAAGCGGGTGGACGGACAAGACGTATCGGGTCAGTGGAAATCTGGAGTATTGACTCAACCGGGACGTAGTGGTCACGGCATCTTTCGGGCGTGTTTTTGCCGATGCCGACGGCAGGAACCTGCTGGCTCTCGTGGGTG
>JBDGYW010001265.1:0-2263 GCA_039588935.1 Gemmatimonadota bacterium
GAAGGGTGCCCCGTCACGGAGGAAGGGTGCCCCGTCACGGAGGAAGCGTGACCTGTCATGGAGGAAGCGTGACCTTTCATGGAGGAAGGGTGCCCCGTCACAGATGAGGGATGACCTGTCACGGGGAACGCGTGACCTTTCACTGAACAACCGGCAAACCCGGCTCCGCACAGCCAGGTCGACACTTGCAGCTCTTTGTGTGACAGGACTTTTTGCGATTCAGTCGCGTCACGACCCGAGCGGTGACCAGACCGGTTTCCTTGAGCTTCCGCATCATGCGGTAAGAGCCTACGCGGCTCCTGGACCATCCGCGGCGGAGTTGCTCCCGGATCGTTTTACCGGTTGAGACGCCGGCTGAGAGTTCGCGCAGGAAGAAGGATTGCAGGTGCGTCACGGTCGGGACTGACGAAGATTGGTCGTTTTTGAGTGCCACGCCTAGGCTCCTTTTTATGCGGAGCCGCAGTATAGCATCGAAGTATCAACAAACTGTCAACAACAACCATCGCATCGTCAAAAACGATCGCAGAGGGGCTCGAAAACACATGTAAGTCGTTGACTGTGAATGTGTTGAGACTTGGTCGAATAGTACAGACCTGACCGGGGCACTCAGCTTGCTCGATGGGCAGCTCCTAAGACCTCGGAGGAGGTGCAGAGGAGGAGGGGCAGAGAAGGGTGCCCAGCCTTGGTGTGGTACCATTCTCCAAATTCACGCACCTCCTCTGGTTGTGGAGGGTGGTGCGTTTTCGTACCTTGGCAATACGGTCCCTCCGACCGTGTTTCCTAGGCCAGTCGGTGCACCAGGGCAAGGACGCCGGCTGGCCTTTGGTGCCCAGGAACAACGAGAAGCCCAACGCCTGTCGGGACGGACGTTTCCCTGCCATTCATGAACTGCTTCAGGATGCATGGCCACAAGATCCACGAGTACCTGATCTACGTCGATTCGACAGCGCTTGCGGGTTGAGCTTCACTTCGCGGGAGCGAGACGGCAGGTCATCAATGCGCGGGGCGAAACTGATCTTTCTTGCGAACGATGGCTACCAGCGCCAAGCGGGATCCCAATTGATTCCAACTCCCTGTGTGAGATTGATCGCCTCACCTGTTGCGATGGTCACCCGCCAGATGTCTTTGCGCGAGCCGTCGGCGATGGCCACGGCAAACTGGGTTCCGTCCGGAGACCAACTCGGGCTTGACGCATAACCGTCCAGCACCTGCTCCAGACCTGACCCGTCGGCGTTCATCACCCAGATGCCTCCCGCGTTCGTTGTGTCGCGAGCAAAGAGTATGCGGCTCCCATCAGGAGACCATGCCGGGTCCGTGTCGGCCGGGCCACTCGTGAGGCGTTGCAGGTCCGACCCGTCATCCCGGAACGTACAGATGCCCGCGCTTCCTACGACACCGCATTCAAAGGCGATCGTGCCGCCATCGGGTGACCAATCCGGCGATCTGGAGTCTTGCTCCAACTCCGAAGAAGGCTGCCATGTGAGCCTCGTGTAGCTCACATTGGCTGATGCGAAGACTATCCATAGGCCGGGCGAGAATGGCGTCCATGCCACCAGCCGCCTGGCATCAGGGCACCAAGCAAGCCCTGCATAAGACCACCCGCTCGGACCAACTTGTGTTTCTCCGTCGCCATCAGAATCTATGACGTAGATCGGACCATATATTTCCCCAACAAGGCTTCGAACATACGCAAGCCGCTGCCCGTCGGGTGACCATGAGGGGTCACTCAGCCAGTCCCAAGCGGGCGACCCCGGAGATAGCTGGATGACATTGCTGCCGTCGTCATCCATCACAAACACATCCCCTGCCATGACTCGGAAGCCTCCTGCCTGGTCGCCGGTGCGCCGGTTGGAAAGGAATGCGATTGGGCCTGGGAGTACCGCTACGGCCGTGAAAACGTACGGGGCGAATGAGCCGACACTGACTTCGACGCTCTGCGATCCCTCGTTCGGGCCTAGCGTCCACGACGTTCCCGTCATTCCGGAGAGGCTTGTGGTGTCTGCCGGTCGGCCCAACGCTCCACCGCCTTCGAGAATCGTCCAGGTAACCGGAACGCCGCTGGTCTGTGAGCTGGTCCCATCGGCGTCGACCAGCCGGATAGTCAACACCAGCATCGTGCCAGGGAAACGTACCTGTCCGTCGCCAGAAACAGCGAATCCTGCGGGAGGGGGTGTGATCGGGGAAGAGGGCTCACCGCACGAAGCCAACAGAAACGCCAGGCCCGCCAGCATAATACGCGCCGCCCTGGTCATGGTCGGCTCCC
>JBDGYW010001266.1:0-2263 GCA_039588935.1 Gemmatimonadota bacterium
TGCTCATACAGTACCCGATATCTCTAGAAAGACTCAAGCACTCGTTTCTTGAGCTCGTCGAAAGGCCCGCCGGAGAAACAATAGTGCATCGTCCGGAAGTTCTCCCGAAAGCGGGCAACCTCGGAAGAGATGTTCCTGTTCTTGAGCACAGCGTCAGCAAACAGCCCCGCGAACGTCTCGAAATCCGTCTCCTTCATGCCGAACCTGGTCATCTCCGACACGCCCATACGCAGACCTGAACTGGCTGTGGAACCTTCGTCCCTCGGGAGAACCTGATAGTTGAGAATGATGTTGTTAGCCTCAAGAGCTTGCGCTACCTGGCATGCTTTGGCGTGGCCGACATTGACTACTACCTGATGTGTCTCGGTATAATCAACCTCCGGATCGCCCTCGACACCCACCCCTTCGTGCTTCAGGGCCCGCGCAAAAGCTTTCGCGTTTGCTATAACCTGCCGCTGATATTCGTCCTTGAACGCGTTCATCTCGATCGCCGCCATCAGAAGACCCAACAGTGTGCCGAGATGATGGTTGCTGACCATGCCGGGGAAGGCACGTCGGTTGACAGCCTCCCACAGTTCATACCAGGGAGTGTTCTCCTCGAAAACCGACCCGACGATACCGCGTTGCGTTCCAAAGAAAGTCTTGTGCGTCGAGCCGGTCACGATGTCGGCTCCTTCCTGGAACGGTTGCTGGAAGTGAGGTCCTACGAGACCCAAAACGTGGGCCATGTCGTACATGATAACTGGCCGCACCGTCGAGTCCCCGATAGCCTGCTTGATTTCAGCGACAGGTTCCGGATGCAGGACCATGCTTTTCCCCAGAATAATAAGTTCCGGCTTGAGGCGGTCTACAATCTCCAGCGTTTCCTCGACGTCAACACGGTAGGGGTTGTCTTTGCTTAACGGGAAGTTGACGACGGCGAACCGTTCAGTAACGGGATCTTTGGCCACGTAGTTCCGCAATGTGCCCAGGGTCTGCGCACTCAGATGACCTCCCGCCCCGAGACGATTGTTTATCACCAGACGAATTCGTTCCGGCTCCCGGCGGCGATTTGCCCGGTTTCTCCAGTCAACGAGCGCGCTGAAAACAGCCGCGTTAGCTGTCTGGCCGCTTATGAGACGGGTCTCCACGAGCGGGCAACCCAGGAATGCGGCCATCTCGGCGGCGAGTCTGTCCTCTACCCAGGCAATGAAGTCAGTTCCCTGATAGTAAAACACTTCCTGCTCAAAAGCGGCTATCAGCCCTTTGTGCTCAGCGTACCGTCCCACCGGGTCACTCACCTGGAGCAACCGAACGAACGGCGACGGCGTCATCTCGGACGGGATCAAGTTTATGCAGCGTTGCTGCCGCCATTCATGATTCTCTATTGCTTTCTTGGTCAACACGAGCGCCTTTTCGGCCCCTTCGCCGACGGCGGGCTCACGTTCCGCCCTTTTGCTGACGCCCACGGGAATCGACCTGAAGTAAGGCGGGGCTTCTGAGCGTCCGTGCCAGTGAACCACCATAGCTTTGAGTCGTCGGCTTCTAACCTCCACCTCGACTTCCTGCTCAAACTCAACCTCCGCGTCCAGGTAGGCAAGGGCTATGGCCCGACTGCGATGCTCGTCGCTGATCGTCATCGTCGCGCCTTCTCCCTCGAACAACCAGAAAGGAATCATGGTGCCGCTGGTTACGACGCCAACCTTACGGCCGTCGATGAAGACCTCGTGGCCCTGACGCGCAACGCCCCGGTCCAGCAGCGCCAGAGGTCTAATACAACGTCGCAGAACGTCTGACGGTTCGTAGGCACCCGCGCGCAGTCTGCCAATCTGTTCGAACTGTTCGGTCAGCCGCTCACGCCCGACATAGTCGCCTTTGCGACCGGAAAAACTTATCGCCGCGCCGGCCAGAGGGGAAGAGAACGCGGGAATGCGAACACCGCTCGGATCGAGTCCCAGTTCATGACCGTACAACGGCATGGCCGACTCGAGACGCAGGGTATCGCGTGCGCCAAGACCCACTGGAACAATACCGTCGTCCTTGCCCGCTTCGTACACACGTGTCCACACCGCCTCCGCTTTCTCCGAGGGAACGAATATCTCGAAACCTATCGGTTCGCCGGTGTAGCCCGTTCGCGCAATGACCACTTGCGTTCCTGAGATTGTCGCCTCGGAAAGACTGTTGCGCTTAGGCTCCGGCAGAGCGCCGGTTTCGCGGACACGTTCCAGAATCTCTCCGGTCACCGGACCCTGAAACGCTATCATCGCAATCTCCGCCGTGCTGT
>JBDGYW010001267.1:0-2262 GCA_039588935.1 Gemmatimonadota bacterium
GACTTCTCCGCCCGAAACGTTGGCCCGAAGCAATACACCTTGCCGAATGCGGCCGCGGTGGCCTCGTTGTATAGCTGACCGCTCTGACTCAAATACGCCGTATCGCCGAAGTAGTCCGTCTCGAACAACGTGCTCGTACCCTCACAAGCGTTGGGCGTGAAAATCGGTGTGTCGAGATTGACGAAACCGCTATTGTCGAGAAAGTCCCGGATCGCTTTTACCGTGAAATGCCGGACGCGAAGCACAACGTGCTGCTTGCGGCTTCGTAGCCAAAGATGACGGTGATCGAGGAGAAACGACGAGCTGTGCTCCTTGGGCGTGATCGGGTAGCCGTCTGCTTTCGACATCAACTCGACGGACGCGAGCGCGAGTTCGTAGCCCCCGGGAGCCCGTTTGTCTTCCCGGACGATTCCCGACACATCCACACTCGACTCCTGCGTAAGCGCCGACATAACCTCGAACTCGTCGTCGGGGAGGTCTTGCTTGCCCGCAACGCACTGTAGAAATCCGGTCCCGTCGCGTAGGATCAAAAACCGGATTTTGCCGCTGGAGCGTGTGTTGAACACCCACCCCCGCAAATGAATCGTCTCGCCGACGTGCTGCGCCAGCTCATTTATATAAACGTGTTGCACCTCGCTCATGATCTCTCCAGGATGATCCGTGATGACTGCATGTTATCAGCCATCGGTCAGAACTCCTATATATAACGTCCCTAAACACATTCAACAAGACCTGCGTGCGGCGCCGTCCCGATCGGTATCGCCGTAAAGTGTCTCCCCCGCTTTACACCGTTCGGCATGATTCTTGCCCAAGTCGTTTTGATCAAACGAGTTATACCTGTAAGTAAGCAAGATTCAAGCGCTTGATACGTCTATCGACAGTGGGGTGAATTGCCTGTGAAGAAATTCGCCGTGCAAGTCTTCGCATTCTGCACGTTCCTGACGGTCCTTATCGTTCCCGACTGGGCACACGCTGTCCCTCCGAATCTGGGGGAAAACTTTGCCCATTACAACAAGACTCAGATTCAATGGGGAGCGACCACGCTGCCGTTGGCGGCGCAATTGACATATAAAGCAGCTATTTACGAATTGGAAGCCGGCAACCTGGAGCGAGCCACATCTCACCTCCAGAACGCCATCCGGCTGGATCCCGGCCTCCCCGACGCGTATTTCACACTCTCCAAGATCAAGTTTCGACAGTTTGACCCAGACGCCTTGTACAATCTCGTCTTGGGAGTTCGCGCCATGTTGGGGCGGTTCGAAAGCCAGGGCTTGCTGGCGGTTAACGGGCTGCTCACCGCGGTCCTGCTGCTGGTGATGATTACCACGATCGTGTGCGTTTCGTTTGCCACTCGGTATTTACCGTTTTTGGCCCACAAAATAGCGGAGTTGTTGGAGCATCGTTTCAACGCTGCGCTTCCGCGAGCGACTGCTTACTTGATCATATTGATGCCGTTTGCTCTGCTACCGGGTTTCGTGTCCGGAGTCTGTCTACTGCTGTTGATGGCGTGGTACTTCATGCAGCGCAGAGAAAAGTTCATGATGATGGTACTGATCGCGCCGTTCGTACTGCTGGGCGTCTTCGCCCCCGAACTCAAGCAGTTCAATCCGCTCGCTGACGCGAGGTCCTTCACGCAGCTCGCGGCGAAGTCGACGCACTCCGCGGGGAATGCCCTGTTGATCAAGGCCGTGGACCAGGTATCCATACCACGCCTCGAGGCGGAGAAGCACATCGTACTCGGCCAGCTTCACTACCGACAGGAGAACTTCGACACCGCTGCATCTCACTTTTTGCGGACGATCGAACAACGCCCTGATGACATCATGGGGTACATCAACCTTGGCAACGTTTATTATTCGCAGGGAATGTACGAAAAAGCGCTCGAGGGTTATCGCAAAGCTGCGCAGATCGACGACGCCGATCCGGTCGGCCAGTACAATCTGGCGCAGGCCTATATCAAGACGCTTCTGATGGCCGAGTCGTCAGAAGCGCTCAAAAAGGCGTCGGCCGGCGGCATCGATGGAATCAAGCGCTCTTACGCCGAAATGGCCCGCCCCCTCGTCCAGGTGTACCCGAAGACGTTCTCCGACCGGGATCTGTGGAGAATCTCCCGCGTCGAGGGGATGACCCACGAGACGGACTTCCTTAGTCAGATGCTTCAACCGCTCACCCGTATGTCGACTCGAATGAGCGCGTGGTTGCTGCTCGGTGCGCTCGTACTGGCGATGTTGCTGTCCCGAGCGTTCAGGAAAAAGAGTCTGA
>JBDGYW010001268.1:0-2260 GCA_039588935.1 Gemmatimonadota bacterium
CGTTGGGCCTCGGCTTCGCTGTATTGCGGCAGATCACAGCTGAGATGGCCGACATTCAATCCGACCATTTCGTCGCGCGAGTACCCGAACATGTGCAGCGACGTGTCATTGACGTCCAGGATCTCGCTGGTAGAGGCTTCGTGGATGAAGATCGCGTCGCTGGTGGCATTGAAAATCTCGCGGTAGTTTCGCTCGCTCCGGTGTGCCCGCGACAGACTGTTGGTGATAACCGACGCCAGCAGACGGATAACGACTGCCTCGACAACTATGAGGACGGCGAAGAGCACAACGTCGTAGTATTCAAAAAGTCCGCTGAACTTATTGTCGATGCGCCCGGACGTCTCCAACGTACCGATCGTCACCACAGCGCCGATTACCAATAGAGTCAGGATCACATAAAACCGCGTATTGAGCAGCAGGCTGCCCACGACGATGATGAACGGCAAGAGAACTATGGCAATGTCGTGTATGCCGTCGCCGCTGTAAATGGAGTACGTGCTGGAAATCGCCAATGCCAACAGCATCAATAAGCCGGCGAAACGGGGATGACCCAGCCGCAGTATGACAATGACAACGGCAAACATCACCCCGGCCAGGACGGAGGTCACGAACGCCGTGCGCCACGGCGCGAAATAAGAGATGCCCGCGATCGCCACCGCTCCCACTAACACAGAGATGAAGATGAGTTTGAGCGTCCGGTAGATTTTGGAGGGTTCTTCGAAGACAAACAGGTCCGAGGCGAAATACCGCCCCAATCTGCTTTGTCGAGATTCAAGACGTCCCATGTCTCACTCCCGCCGTCCAACAGCCCCCGTGTATCGGGAATCCCACGAGTCCATACAAATATGTGCCACGAATCGTCGGCCGCCGCAAGTCTAAACCACACCCGAAATCGACCCCAACCGCCCGCACGTAAGCCCGTATACTCCACGCCGTTGGGAAGCCTGGGGTAAACTCGATACCTGACTTCCCCATCTTGTTAAAACCATCAGCGTGCCGTACTCGTGGCGAAGGAAATCCCCGTATGTGTACCACACAAACGGGGATTTCGCGCGCCGATGAAAGCGGTTGCAAAAAGACGGGAGCCCCCTACTTCAAAAGGACCATCTTTCGCGACTGCTGGAATTTGCCCGCCGTGAGCCGGTAAAAATAAACACCGGAACCAACCTTGTTTCCAACGTTGTCGGTCCCGTCCCACTCGACGTGATGCGAACCGAAACCTCTTACACCATCCACGAGCGTGCGGACAAGTTTGCCGTTCGCGTCGTATATGGCCAGGTTCGCTTGCTGCGCCGACGGCAGCACGAAGCTGATCGTCGTCGTCGGATTGAACGGGTTGGGTTCATTCTGCCAGAGCGCCGTCTCGGCCGCCGGGATCGTGATCCTGGAGGTCGACGACAGGAACTCACCGTCGCTGTCGACCACGCCGATGTGGTAGCTGTACGTTTTACCCGGCTCCACATTGCTGTCTACGTAGCGGAACGGCTCG
Organism: Gemmatimonadota bacterium; assembly: GCA_039588935.1. Taxonomy (GTDB): domain Bacteria; phylum Gemmatimonadota; class Gemmatimonadetes; order Gemmatimonadales; family GWC2-71-9; genus JBDGYW01. Next base: position 1,490 of record JBDGYW010001268.1, read on the forward strand.
TTCGCGTTCATCTCCACGCTCTGGTAACGGATCGGTGTATCGATCAATCCTTCCACGCTGCGATAGACGTTCACGCGCAGATTCGCCGCGTCGGTTTCGAAAGCGCCGGTCAGCTCGACGCCGCCATCCACGGCGCGTACGTCGAACGCGGTAATGGCCACCGCAACCGGCGGACATCCGATTACGAAGCTGCCCCACTGCGTGCCCCAACGACCGTCCTCAGGCGGTGTTCCGAGCGGAGTGCCGCGTACTTCCGCGTACTCGTTGAATACCCAGAACGTAACCTGGTCGGCCGGGTCGAGGGACAGGCCGCTGTAGTCGCCCCAGCGGTTGCGCGAGCCGCCGAAGGTCCGCACGTACCAGTCGAGCCCCGCCCGAAGTACACCGGTTGGCTGGACAGTACCCGGGGGATCAGCCGCCTTTCGGCCCGTATAGTACGCGCCGCAGTACATACTCGAGTTCGAGGCAGCAAAGCCGATCGCCATGTTACCGCAGTGGTCGACCATCACCGACGGGAAGAACGTAAACGTGCCAACGTGTATGTCTTCGGCGCCGACGTCGCCCTGGTCAGCGGTAAAGATACCGCCGATTCCGGCCATGGTGTCAAGGCGCCACCAGTGCGCGGTCGTCTGGCCGATGTCGGGCCCGGCGTTGGGGACGATTGTGGTCGACACGTGCAGCTGGCTGTCACGCCATACCGCGTTGAGGGCACGACGGTCGTTGACCTCGATCGGAATTCCGGAGCCCAGCTGTGGGGCGTCGGGAAGCGGC
>JBDGYW010001269.1:0-4255 GCA_039588935.1 Gemmatimonadota bacterium
GTTGTCATTCTCACCGTGAACAAGCATCGTCGGAGTGCGTACCTTGGCGACGTGCTTGAGAGCAGAGCGCTCCCATAACAAGTCCATCAGGTTGTCTTGATGTGGGTAGGCACCGAATTCCACGGCGAGGTAGTCGTGGTAGTAGGCCATATAGTTGAAGCTGATCAAGTTCGAAATGCTTGCGATTGGGATTGCGGCAGCGAACATGTCGGTCTGCGTGATAATCCAATTCGTGAGCTGTCCTCCGTAGCTACCACCTTCGATACCGAGCCTGTCTCGGTCGATCCATTCAAACCTTCTCAAAGCTGCCAACACTCCGTAGATGACGTCTTTGGCCTCGCCTCCGTTCTGGTCTCCGAAAATCGCGTCCGCAAACGCCTGGCCGTAACCCGTCGATCCACGATAGTTGACGGTCAGCACAGCCCATCCCTGAGCGGCGTACACCTGAGCCTTGTGATCGAACCGGGGACCGCGCTGACCGTGAGGCCCGCCCTTGATCATGGTGATCATCGGGTGGCTCGAACCCTCACTCAAACCCATCGGGTACGTGAAGAACGCTTCCACTTCCTGTCCGTCGAAGCTCAGAAAGCGCAGCGACTCCATTTCGCCAACGAACCGATTATCCTGCAGCTCGCGATTCTTTTCCGTCAGTTGCCGTGTGCCACGGTTGTCCCGCACGTAGAGCTGCGCGAGATCACCGGCGGAGTGAAATGCGTAGGCAACGATCCCGTGGTTGCTTGCGGACCAATTCCCAACACCACCAGGTTCATCGACGACGACCGTGTGGTTGTCACCTTCGACATCGAGTTGATGCAATCCGACGCTGCCGCTCTCCTGCACGGTGAAGTAGATCGAACGACCATCAGGCGCCCACTTGGGATCACCCTGACGGTTGTCGATCCCCTGCCCCAATTCACGACGGTTCGAACCGTCAGCGTCCATGAGCCAGACATGCGTGTCTTCCATCGTGGTCTCAGACGACGTGAGACCGCGGCGAGTGCCTTGATAGGCGATCATGCCGCCGTCGGGTGACCAACGCGGCCGGTATTCCGCATTCTCGGTCTGAGTGAGTCGCCTGATTTCACCGTTGTCGACGCGGACGGCGAAGATGTCGTAGTTGAAGAACCTGTCGGGATCGTCCTCGCGGTTTGATACGAACAGAATCTCGCTTCCGTCAGGAGACCAATCCAGAGAGTGTTCGTAGAAGGTTCCATCGGTGAGTTGCGATACGTCGCCCGTCGCAAGGTCGACCACGAAGATATGCGCACGACGGTTGTCATTGAAGCGAGTGAGCCCTTCGGAAGCAGTTGGCTTGTAGAGATACCGTGTAATCACTACCGGATCTCCCGACGCTTCTGCTGACTCCGGCCCCGGTGTCGTGGAAACGAATGCGATTGCACTCCCGTCGGGAGCCCACGTGAACCGTTCGCCGCTGGACGGGAGTGGATGATTCGTGCCTGACACGTCGGCGAGAAGCCTGGGCTCACTTCCGTCGGACCGCATCACAATCAGGCCACTCCGGTCACCCAATTCACCTGTGTACGCAATTCGGGATCCGTCAGGCGACCAACGCGCTCCCGACCCAGGACTCTCAAGCAGTTGTCTCGTCGACTCGGTCCCGAGGTCGTAAACCCAGAGTCTCGAGGATGACCGCCCAGCCCCCTCACGGGTGGTGAGGCTGAAGAGGATTGCACGGCCATCCGGGGAGATCTGTACATCACCTACAGATTTGAGTGCGTGGAGGTCGGTGCTCGCAAAACCTTGCCGCTGCGCCTGGATTGGATACGCAAGCGTCAACACGCTTGCAGCCGCTAAAAGCCAGGTTGTACGCTTCATTTGTATCTCACCGCCTTCTCTATGAACTTCCGGCACTGACGGAATCTCGCAAGAACAGAACAGCCGGTGAGCGTGACACCCACCGGCTGCTAAGCTACGCTACGTTCTTCCTGTTTGGCTGCCAGACCTGTCGCCGGTCTGCTCACGCTGCAAGTCGAGTTCAACGATATTTGCGTTCGCACGCTCGTCTCCAAGCAGATGCTCGACGAAGTACTCTGCTCTGAGCCAGAACCAGTAGTCGGCCATGGTTCCCCTATAGCCATGACGCTGACCCGGGAAGACGAAGAAGTCGAACCGTTTGTTGGCCCGGCGTGGTGCACGTTGTTGTCGATGTCACCAGTGGTTAGGAGCAGGTGGCCTTTCAGGTTTGCCGCCAGGTCCGAATTTTTGTCGATGTCGTACTCGAACGAGACCTCTCCGGAGTCGTCGACAACTTCCTTCACGCCGTCGTGCTTCTCTGACCAGTTCAGGTTGTAGACATCGTTGTTGTGATTGCCTGACGACGAGACTGCCACCTTGAAGAAGTCCGGATAGACCAGCATCGCCGCGGTGGACATGAATCCGCCGCCTGAGTGCCCGTAGATGCCGACCCGATCTATGTCGATGAAATCGTGCCGGTCAGCAAGCTGTTCGATGCCCGCCTTCTTGTCCGCAAGGCCATAGTCACGGAGGTTGCCGTAACCGTAGTTATGATACCATTTCGAGCGCGCCGGGTGACCACCGCGGTTCCCGATCGTGATGACGATCATTCCGAACTGCGCCAACGCTGTCTCTGTAGCGTTGGTGGAGAATGACTTGGATACCGACTCCGTCTGAGGACCCGGATATACGTAGGTCACTATGGGATATTTCTTCTCTAGATCGAAGTCAAAGGGCTTGTACATCACTCCGTATATGTCAGTGACGCCGTCAGCTGCCTTAACCCGGTACGGCTCGGGGAACTGATACCCTGCGGCCATTAGTGCTGAGAAATCAGCCTCCTCCAGATCCATGACTTTTTGACCGTTCGCGCTGAAAAGAGCCGACGCAGGCACCGTGTTCACGCGGGAGTAGTTGTCAATGAAAAAGCGGTTCGGCTTGCTCATGATCGACCTGTGGTCGAAGTCACCTGGATTCAACAGAGCGAGGCCGGTTCCGTCGAGGCCCACCCGGTACAGGTGCCCGTAGTACGGATCTTCGCCCTCTTCCCTGGCATTAGCACCGAAGAACACAAACCCTCGGTCTTCGTCGACTCCAGTGATTCCACTTACGTGCCACGGCCCCTCCGTCAATCGACCCCTAACCGTCCCATCTGAGCCGTATCGATATAGATGAGCCCAGCCATCCCGTTCCGACCACCACAGCAAATCGCCGTTCCGAAGGCGGCGAGGAGACTGATGTTCGACATAGGTATTGAGTCGTTCTTCGATTACCACCCGTACGTCGCCCGTTGTGGGGTTGGCTACGAGCACATCCACCCTGTGTTGGTCGCGGCTGCGACGATAGAAATACAGTTCGTCAGAGTTATCGGAAAGCCACTTTGCAATCGGCACTTCGTCTGATGGTCCGCCACCCCGGAAGAACCTCATGCCGCCTGCACGCCCGGTCGGATCGTTGAATATCCCCATTCGCTGGTCCTTCCAGGGATCGTCGTCTATCTTGGTCATCTCTCGAGACTGTACGTCGAACACGAGGAGTTCGGCCTGTGAGACATCTTCCTCGCCCGGCATGTCGTACTTGTATGTCTCCAGTTGTGGCCTCGTGTTCCCGACGGCGTGGATAACCCAGAGATCCTTCACCTTGCGCCGGTCCTGCCTGATCATGGCAAAGAAACGGGACTCGTGCGACCAGGTGACGCCGGAACGCTGGCGTTTCTCCCAGTTCTCCTCAGTTTCCTCATCTTGCTCGCCGCGACCATACGAGCCGTAGCAGTAGTACTTCTCACCGTCTGTCGTGAGTTGCGTCTCCTCGAGCTCGAGCCCAATCTCGGTCGAGTCAGCCGCTTCCCCCGACTTGCCCCTGCGAGCGTCGAGGATCGTTTCATATTCGTCATAGCTCATCAGCCATAGGTTGCACTCACGAGTGAATACGACCATGCTGGTATCCGGTGAGACACTGGCCCAGCCTGGGTGATTATCCGGAGCCTCATAATCCTCGAGTTCCCGAAGCGTGCGAGTGTTCACATCGTATTCAAAGTGGTGGACCTTCTTCTTCGGACGCGGGCGGCGCTGTCGGTCTCGTCGATCCTGTTGTTCCTCCTCTTGCTCCTCAACCTCTTCCTCCTCGACCTCCTCATCCTGCGAGGATTGGACCTCGAACCGTAGAGTATTGGCATCGATGAACTTGATCGAGCTAATCGGAAGATGCTGTGCATCCCACGGATCCTTCGTTATGCGCGTCAGCTCAGCAGCAATACGGTCATTGTCGAATATCTGCCGCT
>JBDGYW010001270.1:0-2258 GCA_039588935.1 Gemmatimonadota bacterium
TGACCTTTGCAGTACCCACAACGCTGAGACCGCTTCCAATCGAGACGTTCGAAGGACAATCGGTCGTCAGCCCAGAGCCGAGGTAGTAGGTATTCAAAGTCATATCTACCTCCTCAGATTAGGTAGTTCCGCTGGTACCATATACGCCGTACCAACGAGTTGCACCCATCGAGAAACCTTGCACCCGCTTACGCTTGACGACCTCAGTATCGAAGTCATCTTCCATCGCGGTACGCGGCTGCACGTCCCAGTGCCACACTGTCTAGATGTTGTCGCCCAGCAAGAACCAGCTGTTCGAGTCCGTCAAGTATGGCGTGACAACGATGGAGAAGTCGTTGAAGATGGCGTTGATCTCGTTATTCGCCGTCCCCGGCTTTTGGGGACTCTTCAACAGCTCCATTGCTGTCAGCTCATCGTTCGGATGAATGACGAGCTTACGCGGGAAGGAGATGACCTTCCGCCCACGATTGTCGAGCCACAGCTGGAACTGCTGGCGGGCGTCAGCCAACGAAGTCCAGGACAGATTCGCATCCGTCGAGGGCTTGTTGGCCTGGTTGGTGCCGCCGTCCAGCCGTGTGTGCGCATCCGAGCACAGAGCGACGCCATCGAAGCCAGCGGCCCTGAAGCCGTAGCTGTTGTCGTCAGTCGTGCTGAATGCACTATTGAGGACGAGATGTCCGCCAATCTCCAAATCCTCTGCACCAGCGATTTGAAGGTCGGTCTCCAACTTCACGATCTCGGCATACTGATCGTGATCGAGCATCTCTTGGGTGATCTTGTAGCCATTGGAGCGCCGTACGTGCGTGTAGACGATCTCGACGCCGTCGATGGGGTCCGTGTACGTCACGTTGCCACCTTCGGCCTTGACCTGGAAGTCACCGAGACCGGCACGTTCGTAGTAAGTCTCCTTGGCCTTCTTGCTTTGCGCAGTGTCGTTGTAGAACTGTGTGTAGATTACAGGCCGACGCTGCAACTCAATGTCGTTCTTGATGTCCCGGAGCTTTGGCTCAAGGAGACTCAAGAACTGTGCGCGTGTTACCGTCATCGTTCTTTCTCCTGAGCGTTAGTTCTGGGCGAAGATCACAATCGACGCGTTCGAGTTGAACACACCGAGGTGATCCCCGTTCCACTGGAAGAAGACAGTCGAGTCATCGCTGTCCAACGTGCTGAAATCGTCGCGCGGAACAATCGTCACCATCTCGGTGGTCTGGGAATCTTCATTCAAGATGAAGTAGTTGCCAGACTTCTCGATAGCAACAGACTGACCTGCGGAGACTTCAGACGCCGCAGCGGCTGTCCCGATCTTGCCTGCGTAAACCGTCTCGTTTGTAGGAATCTCGACCAGGCAAGTGCCAGCCCTGATCGAATCCGCCGCATCGTGACACGCAATGCCATAGATGGCAGTGGAGTCCGAGTCGGCCTCAATCACCGTACGGTCGTCGGAAAGGGTTACAGGGCAACCCCTCCGGAACGTAGCGGTGGAGGACACCGTCGACAGTACGCGCTTCACAGGGCCCGAGACATAATGGAACCCGTTTGGAAACGCCATGAGGAACCTCCTGAAACGTAAAACTACTGCGTGATACCTAAGTGCATCACGCCGTTTCGGGTCGTCCCGAGTTGTCTTCGCTGCCGTACAGCGACCTCACCGCATGGCGGGGAGGGTTACGTCTTGATCTTCTTGCCCTTGCCCTTGAGTTTGCCTTGTGGCTCCTCAATGAACTCGAACGCGGTGCCGGTTGCGGCAGTACGTCCGTGGGCCATGTTGTAAGCTTCTGCGGCCTCGGTTAGAGGCTTATAGACTCGTTGCTCCCACTGTTGGCTAATCGCTTCGCGATTGCGCGCGTAGTGGGTGGCAGCTGTCTTTTGGTCAGTGATCATGACTACGAGGTCACCGATGCGGACGTCGCCTGCGGCGCCCTTATGGGCAGCACTGACATCAAGGTCGAGGCCCTTCTCGATGGCATCGTCCCACTTCAGGACCTCATAACCCTTTGCGCGCCACTCCGCAACCTTGCGGTTGTCGGCAGTACCGGCTGAATTCTCTGCGCGAACGCACTGGAGGCGGAACGCCAGCGGCGTGGCAGGCTTGCCGTCACGCTGCGCCTCCGTGAATGCCTCACGCTTGTCGCTGTAGCCAGGAATGTACGTGATCGAGCGTTCCCGCTGGTCGAGAATCTCGGTATCGAGCTCCTCGCCAAAGGGATTGCGATCTTCGACTTCTACTACTTGGGTACGCTTAGCCAACTTTGAAAGCC
>JBDGYW010001271.1:0-3672 GCA_039588935.1 Gemmatimonadota bacterium
TAGACCTCCGTGGCGCTGTCGTACTTGATCTCAAACCGGCCGTCCAGGATCATCCCGACGTGCCCTCTATTGCACCAATGGGGTTCCATCTCCTTGCGGTATTCCACAAGCCGCAGCTTGGTGTCACCCTGCGTGACGCATCTGTGCCGTACTCCCTCGATCGGCGCCTGCCACGGCAGCGACTCGAAGTCCACCCTGTATCTACTCATCCCCCGCTCCATTGCAGATGGGCAACCGGTGACCAAGTCACATTTGATGCCATTCAGCAAGCAGTTCCGCTTCACGCTCGGCCGGCATTCCAGCGCGCAACTCCTGCTGGCGCTCCAGAGGTCGAGACTTGTGAAACTCCAGCGTGTCCCTGGCGGTGACCGCGAGCGAACGGTACTTCAGCCCGGCTGCCAACGGACGCGAGAGGTCCCAGCGATTGAACCCGACTCTGTCGTCGCGAGCCGGCATCCAAAGTGGCATATGTGAATACGGACGTACCTCGCGTTCCAGTAGGAACTCGGTTGAAGCCCACGTAAACGAGACGGGGTTGGTCGTAACAGCCTGAATCCCGTTGAGCATTCCTTCGAACGACAACGGTTCTTCAGGTCCCAGTGCATTCAGAACACCGAGCGTTCCCTCCTCGACCAGGTGAACATACCACTCGGCAAGATCACGCACGTCGATGAACATCACTGGATTGGCTGGGTCTCCGGGGGCAAGCACTTCCCCGCCCCGATCGATACGTGCCGGCCAATAAGTGAAGCGGTCTGTCTGGTCGCCAGGCCCAACAATCAGGCCAGGTCGCACAATTAGGGTACGGTCCGGAAACGCGCGTAACGCCTCTCTCTCACACAGTGATTTGCGTGGTCCGTATCCCAGATCGTCTTCTTCATCAGTCATTGACAGGTCGTGATCGAAGACCTTGCCTGTCTCCTCGTTCAATCCGATTTCACTAAAATCGCTGTACACCGACCGCGTTGATGTGAACAGATACGTGTTCGCCGAGTCCTTGAGCATTTGGGCAGATGCACGCACCCATGTTGGCCTGCTCGCAGAGTTGTCGATCACCACGTCCCAGGTGTGCCCTTTCAAAGACTCGAGGTCATTGCTCCTATCGCCAACGAGCCTATCGACATCAGGAAAAAGATGGGTGTTCGTGCGGCCACGGTTGAAAAGAGTGAGCGTGTGGCCACGATCCAGCGCGTGCTGAACCAAGTGAGGGCCTATGAACCCCGTACCACCCAAGACCAGGATCCGAAGCGGGTGTTGCGCCTGATTTGAGCGGTATGTGGTGCACCCCACCAGTGGGGCTACACTGAGCCCAATTGCCGTGGCGCCTGCAGTGTGGAGAAAGTCTCGGCGCGATGTAGTCATGAGTTGTTCCTATTGTGAGAAGTTGGATCCTGCATTCCTTAACCCAGCGCGAGTCTCGACAGACTCTCGAAAAGGCCTGAGAGTACATCCGTCCTCTTTTCCAGAAATCGGCGATATATGGTTCGAATCACGGCATAATGCCCACCCCACAGGGTCCCTCCGAGCAGAAATGCAACGACAGGTTCCATTCCCTGTGAGATTGTCGCCGCCAACAAACCCACTGTCAGTATTGATGCAATAATGGGGGGTACAATGTTCAGCGCTTCATCTTCTCCCGGTAACTCGACAATCCTGATTCGGGTGCGTCCGCCCGAGGGGTCAATCATGATCTGCACTCGCCGTTTTGAGGTCGTAGGGAGTCGTCCCTCCCAGAAGAACCCGTCAGCTTCTCCGGAATCGAGTAGTGGGAGGATGTGAGGATGATTCAGCTGAGCAGCGATCTCGATCTCGCGAAGAAATCGTTCTGTGCCCAATGTAGCTGCCAATTCGGGGCGAAGGACCTTCACCGCAACCTTGCGGTGGTGCTTCAAGTCTTCGGCGAGATAGACAGACGCCATCCCTCCATAGCCAATCTCTCGGTCGATGGTGTACCGATCGGTGAGGGTGGAGTTCAGGCGATCAATGAGGGCGCTCATTGTGCTTCAAACTGCCGCCGAGTACCGCCGCCCGCCAGGGAGCATCCAACGTTCAACGACTACTGCCCTCTGATATGCTCGATCGCCCGGTCGACCAATTCCCCCAGATTGTCGGGAATCCAATGCCCCACGTCCGGTGTGACAACGAACTCGTGCGGGAATCGAGTTTCTTCCAGCAACGCCGCCATTTCCCTCTGCACTTCTATATTCGGGTCCATCTCAGTTGTCAAGATCGTGCCGCGCACTCCGCGATCCCTAGCCCTCGGGCCGTGCCGGACACAACGAAACAAAACCCGCCAAGGGGAAATCGTCGCCAAGCACGACTTCCAGCGCAGCGATCCCCCCGGCGGAGAAACCGCCCACCACGACCTCCCCCCTGTTGACGGAATACTCGTCGACAACTTGCTGATACGCGTTGGTAATCTCGGTCCTCGACACCTCGAGGTCCTGAGTCCAACTGTAGCCGGTCATCGACACAACCAACGACGACTGCACATAGGCCACGATGAATTCCGCGCTCAACACCTCCGATTTCCAGACCTGACTGAACTCTTCCATGTTCCCGCTGCCGCCGTGGAGAGCAATGAACAACGGGTATTTCTGTTCTTCAGTGTATCCTTCCGGCAACACAACCATCAAATCGGAGGTTGCCGTAGCCTGAGCTGTGAGACGGAGGGAGTCGTTCCTTGCCAGGATCTCCTGGAAACCCTCCAGCTCACGGTACGGGTCATAGTACGGTGCCTGAAAGCCGTAGATATTGAACCAGACCCCTTGATCGAACGCGAAGTCGAATGCGTCCAAACCCTTTGCGGTTTCATCCAAGCGCCCATACAGATACGCCAGGTTGAAGACGTTGGCTTCCACGTGTTCCGGAAACCGGGGCAATGCGCCCTCGAGCAACTCCGCCGCCTCTGGGAGACTATCTTGCTGGACAAGCTCACCCACCCTCGCATGCATGCTCTGATAGTCTACGAACGGGAAATCCTCAGCGGGGCCGCCACAGGCGATGAGACAACCCACTGTGAGAACTAGTGTTCCAGTAACCTTTATCATCTTCTTCCTCTCGTTCACTCGCATCTCTATATCGCGAAGACAACTTCACGATTTCGCGCTGCAACGGCACAAGGCAATGTAGTCAGCAGTCGTATCTGTTGTCCGCATGCACCATCAGCAGGTGATGTCGGATGTTGGAAGTTCCCATCCCCCGTTCTTGCGCTCGCAGGGGTTTTCCGGGATAATTTCGACTTCGGCTGGCTCAGCCGCCCGGCTCGATGCATTTCTCGAACGTCTGATGTTTCAACACCACGGAGGCTCCATGGCCAACCAAGGCAGCATCTACCCGCCAACTCAGGATATCGTCGATGCAGCCCACGCACCTGACTACGATGCGTTGCGGGCAGAGGCGGCCGCCGATCCCTTGGCGTTTTGGGAGCGGATGGCTCAGGATCTGGACTGGTACCAGCCATGGACTGAGGTACTGGATGATTCCAACGCGCCGTTCTTCAAGTGGTTCGTCGGCGCCAAGACCAACATCGTGCTAAACGCCCTCGATCGACACCAGGACAACGCCACGCGCAACAAGCTGGCGTTGATCTGGGAAGGCGAAGACGGCACGCTCAGAACGTTCAGCTACTTTGCGCTCAACCGCGAGGTGTGCCAATTCGCCAACGTCCTC
>JBDGYW010001272.1:0-2253 GCA_039588935.1 Gemmatimonadota bacterium
TGGCCCGATTCAAGGAAGGCAAGACGCGGGTACTAGTCGCAACGGACGTTGCAGCGCGCGGAATCGACATCGACGACATCCTCATGGTCGTGAACTACGATGTGCCTCACGATTCTGAGGTCTACATCCACCGCGTGGGGCGCACTGCGCGTGCGGGGGGATTCGGTGTGGCATTGACTCTCATGTCGCCGGACGAGTGGCTTTTGATGCGAGACGTGGAGAAGTTGATGGGTCGGAGTTTTCATCGTGATGTTGTACCGGGCCTGGAGCCGTCGATCATGCCGCTGCAGCCCGAAGAACGCGCCGAGATGGTGAAGCGCCCCGCGCGTTCGGTGATGAGTAGACGAGGCGGCGCACGTCGAAGGTAAGCTGGCCTTCTGATTGCGGAGCTACCCAAGATCAGTAGAAGCAAGGCACCGGTGCCGAGATACATGAGTGTCGACACAGCGGAAAACAGCATCTCGAGTGTCATTGTGTTCCTCCTGTCATTGCCCCACCGTCCTTCCACTGTGCCCTACAACTGAGGTGAGCAAAACGTTGAACTCATCTCCCGTTATCTTTGTCAATCGGCTTGTTACCCATTACAGGTGTTGGGTGAATCGGCTATGCAAATAGACCCCGCGAAGTGTGTGGCGTGCGCGAACTGCGTCCCTGTTTGTCCAATGGGTGCAATCGCCGTCGACACGGCCACCAATCGTGCGGTGATCGACTACGACGAATGTGTCGAGTGTGGCACCTGCTACCGTGGGATGAGTCACGAGAAGCTGAACCCACGATTGGTGCGCGCTGTGAGGGCAGTCGCCAAGGCATTACGATTCCGCTTCGAGCCAGAGCCCGACGTCTGTCCGACCGCCGCCTTTGTCCTGGAAGATCTGACGTGGCCGCGAATCGTGCGCTGCATTTTCAGCGACCCACTCGTCGAGCACGAATCCACTGGGATACATGGCCGCGGTACGGAAGAGGTGAAGACTAATGACGTTACCGGCCGAGTGGGTATTGGGGAAGTTGGCTACGTGATCGAGATGGGGCGGCCCGGTGTCGGAGTGTGGTTCGATCAGATTCAGACCATGACTACTGCGTTGGCGAATTTGGGCGTGGTTTTCGAGGCCAACAATCCAATCACGAATCTGATGGAAGACCAGGCAACGGGGAAGCTGAAGGCTGATCTCCTGAACGAGAAGATCCTGTCAGCGATTGTCGAGATCAAAACACCGGTACATGAGTTGCGCGCGGTGCTGCACACCGTGTCTGCCATGGCGAAACAAATTGACACTGTGACTGCCGTTGGTGTTGCCACACGCTGTTCTGACGGTGGTCATGAACTGGTGGTAGCTCCCCTTTTGAAGGGCTTGGACATACAGTTCGACAGAGCGAAGACCAACATGGGTTTGGGCCGAGCAACCAACTGCTAGTATGACTAACACCCTGCACCGCTACGGCGACGCAAAGAGCTTCGATGATGACTACGTCATCTTTGCCATTCCATGCAAAGGCAGGAATGACGAAGGCGCAGTTGAAAAGCTCAAGACCTTCTTGAGCATTTGCGCAAAGCATGCGCCGGCCAACATGGGCAACTCGGATTACGGCAGTCACCGTCCCTCCCGAGATCTCGGTCCCAAGGTTCATTGGACGAGAGATCTGACGCCTGACCATGAAGGAGTCATCGCCGGTGTTCACAGAACTGCGACCGCCGCTGCGGTGTTTGACTCGAGCGACAAGGCCGAGGCCTGCTTGAGCGAGTTGATCGATGCCGATCTCGGCTTGTCGGTGAATGTGAGTGCGTCGGTGGAAGGAGCCAAGGAACTAGCCTCATCATGCACCATCGAGCGACACAGTGTTGAGTATTCCCTTGGCTTTGACGATCCGCACGATCGCCTTCCGGATAGAAATGTCCTGGGGCTATCAACCATGTGCGGGCATGGAATGGTATCCTCGAACTTGGCCAAGAAGATGTTGGATATGGTGAAGCAGGGCCGCCGTAGTCCGGAACAGGCGGCGGCGACTATGGCGCGTTTCTGTCCTTGTGGTGCCTACAACCCTGCGCGGGCGAAAAGGTTGCTGGAGGAAGGGTAGCGCGGGGAGGCGTTGCGATAACGCGGCATTCGGTCGATCCTTCGCGGGATTGATGATTGCACAATCTGCGGTCGCTTTGGCGACAGTCAGTACGCCGAGCCATGGCTTCAGCTGCGTGCTCTGTCTATTCGGAGCTAGTCCATGAACGATTCGACACCGTACAAATCAGGGCGCCACTTC
>JBDGYW010001273.1:0-2253 GCA_039588935.1 Gemmatimonadota bacterium
ATCTTCTTCTTCAACCGGAGCAGGGCGCTGCGGCACCTGTACTGGATCGACTTCGAGGGAAAGCGACGGAACAGGCAGACCCTGCGGAACGGCGACCATGCGGACAGCCAGACCTTCGTGGGGCACCCGTGGCTGGTGACGGACGCCGCCGATCGCCCCCTCGGCCTCTACTATCCTCATCCCGACAAGGGCCTCGTGATCTTGAGGTGACGTGCTCACAGATGTCCGCGAATCCGTCCGGACGAGCATACCGCGCTCTGTGGGTGGAAGTCGTACTGCCTCCTCGTTTCTCAATCTTGCATAGTGCCTCGGATCAGCGGCGGCGCAATCTCCCGTCCGCTGCAACCGCTTGTTGGATGTGTTGGAGCCCTAGTATCCAGCGGACCTTGGAATCTCCTTTGGAATCTGATCCGCGGGAATCTTGGATTCGGTCGCCAAAGGAACGGACAGGTGCTCAAGTACGAACCGATTCAGCTCAGCATAATGCTCCGCAGATTCCGGTGTTTTCATGGCGAGAATATAGTCCGCGTGACCCTGCCCTTCATACACATGCAGCTCTGCTTCTACGCCGGCCCGTCGCAGCGCACGGTGCGCTCGCACGGTATCGCTGAGTAGGAGGTCTCGGGTGCCGGTGATGAGATATGTCGGGGGCAGGCCTGCAAAACTACCGAAGATTGGGGAAACATAGGGATGGTTCAGACCCAGTTTCCCAGCATACAGGTTCATGCAAGCTACGGCAAAGTCACCCATCTTAATCAAGACTCGGTCAGCGCCTTCGTTCAGGTAACGGCTGTCGCCGGCTTCTGGATTCAGGTCGACGGTGGGCGTACCGATATAGAGCGCTGCTGGGACAGCCAATCCAAGACCTACAAAGCGTTGACTGGAAGCAAGCGTGATATTGCCTCCCGCTGAGGTCCCCCCCATCGCCATGGAAGTATGCGATCGAGTCTTCAGCAGCTCTTTCCATACCGCGATCACATCGTCAGTGGCAGCGGGCGCAGGATGCTTGGGCGGCATCCTGTAATCGATGGAAATCACCTGGATCTCTATGTGATGAGCTATAAGCGCTGGCTCCACCAGCCCAGCCCTGCCTCCATTGTAAACATACGCGCCACCGTGGATATAGACGAACAGGTGACCTCTATGCGCCGCGTCGACCGCAGGAGGATTCACCCAATGTACATTCACGCCGGCGATCTTATCTTCTTTGATCGTCACATTGAGCGCGCCGGCAATGGACTGCGCTACTGCCGCAGCCCCAGCATCCTTTTCTTTGATATGGCTAAGCCACTCCTCTTCTGTTGCGGGCACAGAATCCATGATTGAAGGATCAAGCTTTGGCGTATTCGCCTGCGACTCGCGGAAAGCATCACTCACACCCGCTGAGGGAGGGAGTGTGCGCGGGCCGATTCTCCAAGAGGTCTCTTGTGCAAGCAGTGGCAAGCTACAGATGAAGAACGACGCCAACGCGATGAGCGAAAGGAATCCTGTTGTTTGTGTCTTCATGCCGACCTCCACAGTCTGATGGGTAGCTGACATCTCAATGCGGCTGACTACGTCGTGCATGGTTCCCCAATAACACCTGTTGGCAGCGAATACGCTGCCCGCCTCCGGCGTTTCCACCGCGCCCTCTTGCTAGCGAGGGTACTACAGTTCCGGACCACAAGCAATACATTTCTCGTCAGAGAAGTCCGGGAGACTCCGGGGACGCGGAGGCCGACGCGCAAGGCGAGAGGAAGCCGCTGGCGGCGTAACGTGGTGAGGACCGCGCGCTACGGCTTGGGCTCGGGCTGCGGCAGGGTGGCGAGATGCTCGAGTAGAATGCGTCGGACCTCCTCGATGGTCGGCGGCCTGTCCTGGCAACTGTGCCCGCTCCTTACGATGAACTCCGACTCCACGCCATCCAGATGGGCGCTCTCGTAGGTCACGACCCCGTCGTCACCCTTCGGCGGTTCGCTTTTCCCCTTGATGGCGATGATGGAGTGGGCCTTCACGCCGGAAGCGAACGGTGCGTCGGCGATGGCGAGGAGAGCCTTGTTCTCCGGAGACATGCCGTGGACACTGGACGGCCTCATCTGGACCGCCAGCCGTTCGTCCTCTGTCAGGAACGGATGTCTCGCCATGTTCACGGAGGCCTCGAGCACATCGCCAGGTATAGACACAAACCAACGCACGAGCCTGAGAATGAAGGAATCGACGCGGTAGCTGCCCCGGTGTGGCGTCGCGATGAACACCAGCCGTTTGACGAACGGC
>JBDGYW010001274.1:0-4053 GCA_039588935.1 Gemmatimonadota bacterium
GCGCTTGTTTTCCAAAGGAAGGTCATTGCATTGTGAAGCCGGAAAGATCTGTCGCACAATCGGCATCTAGTAGCTGGGGGGTGGTCACGCCGCAGCTGATGCGCAGAGCCGTTATGCAGCATCACGCAACCAGGTGGCGAAGGCAAAGCTCAATGGGGCGGGGCCATAGCACGTGCTGGACTCCGTGTCTGTTGCGCTCGACGATACTCGTTTGCCTGAGCCTCATACCAGTCGTTGCCTCAGGCTGCGGCCTGGTGTTGACTCACGGACCACCAGCGCCCGACGCCGCGACGACAGATGTCACGTGCACAGAGAGCAATGTGGGGCCAGGCCTCGACGTGCTAGGCGCGGCAGTGGGCGTCGGTTTTGTGGTGATAGCTGCCTCGAATCAGGGGTTCGGTGATTACTACTACTATGTGGGTGATGAGTTCGCGGCATTTGGTGGGACGGCGGCCGTTTTGTACAGCATCTCGGCCTATGTCGGGTTCCGAAAGACGAAGCGCTGCAGGCAAGCCATGGAACATCTGCGGGCCTCGCTTCCGGAAATGAACAACGGCGGCATTGAGCCGGTCATCTGGGGCATGCTGCATAAAACTAGCTAGGCCGCAGGCAACAATTCCCTTGCGAGGAGCTAGCCACGAATGGTGATCCGCGGTTATCGGTCGTCAGACCTAGATGGCTGTAGGGCCTTGTGGACCGAGATGAATCAGCGTCACAGGGATATCTACGGTGATCCGACCATCGGCGGCGAGAATCCCGAATTGGAGTTTGACAACCATCTCGCCCGAGTGGGGCCGGATCTCATCTGGGTCGCTGAATCGGATGATGGAGTCGTCGGGTTCGTGTCGCTGATACATGAAGGAGAAGAGGCTGAAATCGAGCCAATAGTCGTCACATCTGAGGTTCGCAGTGCGGGCATCGGCCATCAGTTATTAGAACACGCTGTGGAGCAGGCGAGGGAGCTAGGCGTGCTGTGTCTCAGTGTGAAGCCAGTCGCTAGGAACGAGGAGGCGATTGCGTTCTTCTACGATGCTGGTTTCCGTACTCTCGGACACATACAGCTCTTCATGTGGCTTGGCGACTCTTTTCCTGGTCAATGGAAGAAGGGCCCGGAGCTACTCGGTAGGCCGTTCGAATACTAGGAGAGCGTGATATGAGACTTTTCAGCGGGGGTGCTGCAACTGGGAATCTGGATTCATCGCATTCACAGCTGTGGGTGTGCATTGCCATGGTGAGCCCCCGGGGTGCCGACGGCGAACTTCATCTGCGGCCTAACAAGCGCATGCAGCAGACGGCGCGGCTCGGTTGTTAAAGGAAGGCCATTGCAGTCATGAAGCTGGGAACGTTCGTCAAGCGATCCGCATTCAAGGGCTTGCGGGGTAGCACGCCGCAGCTGATGCGCAAAGCCGTTAGGCAGCAACCGAACAGCCAACGCTGAGGGGCAACAGGAGATCTGATATGTCCGACCACAATAAGGAACTGGTGCGCCAGTTCGTGGAGGCGTGCAACCGAGGAGATATGGATGCGCTGGATGGCGTACTTGCACCGGACTTCGTGCGGCACTGTGAGGCAACCCCCGAGGTGAACGTGCGGAACGCGGAGGAGTTCAAACAGTTCTATCGCGATACCGCGGCCACGTTTCCGGATCAGCGGGTCACGCTCGACGCTTTGGTGGCCGAAGGTGATCGAGTTGCATTCTATGGCAAGTTCAAGGGCACCCAAGAAGGGCCCATGGGCCCGTTTCCTGCCACGGGCAAGCAACTCGAATCGGAGATGGCGGGAATGTTTCGCATTCACGACGGTAAGGTTGCGGAGCTCTGGGTGATCTGGGACAATGTTGCGGGGCTGGTACAGCTCGGACACTTCCCGCCCCCGGCGTCTACGTAATCCGGTGCCGTTGTTTAGCGCATGCAGCAGACGGCGCGGCTCGGTTTCAAAGGAAGGCCGTTGCAGTTGTGAGCCTGGCAATATTTTCCCCACGACGGGCATCTAAGAGCTGGGAAGTGATCACGCCGCAGCTGATGCGCAGAGCCGTTAGATGGCCCCGGGCAAAGGACGTTGAGGCCGTCACGAACAGAGGGTTGAGTGTCCGACTCCGTATGCCGCCTGAACTGCTCCCTAGAACGGCCACTACCAGATCGAGAAGGAGCAAGACCATGATGATCGCCAGTCGCGAGATTGACCTCGCGCTCCGGCGAGTTTACCAGTCTGTCCCCGCCGGTCGCACTCCAGCACATTGGGTGCGTGCTACGTCTCGCGGCAGCGAGGAACCTCAACGTTTCGGTTGGCGTGGCCAGAAACGGTGAAACGCTTCTAGCCAAGGGCTACGGACTCGCCGATCGGGAACGTGAGGTGCCCAACGCACCGACAACGAAGTTCCGGATCGGGTCGATGACCAAGCAATTTACGGCGATGGGGATCATGATACTCCAGGAGCAGGGCAAGCTCGCCGTGGAAGATCCGCTGTTCAGGCATCTAGCCGATATGCCCGAGATCTGGAGGTCCATCACCATCCATCAGTTGCTCACTCACACGTCCGGGATCATGCACTCGTGGGCGCTCCCAGGGTTTGCGGAGACGATGGGCGAGCCTCGTACGGTTCAAGAGACCATTGACCGGTTCCGCGACCAGCCCCTTCTGTTCGAGCCGGGCGAAGAGTTCTCGTACTCGGGGGTCGGGTACTTCCTTCTGGCGAGCGTGATTGAAGAGGTCACCGAGCGGTCGTACGAGCAGTTTCTTCGGTCGCACATCTTCGAGCCGATTGAAATGCACGACACTGGCGCTGACCAGCCCGGACTGGACTCCAGCGGACGTGCGCTCGGGTATTATCAGAACAGACCCTCACCACCCATCCATATGCCAATTCTTACCGGGGGCGGGAATCTCTTCTCCACGGTGGAGGACATGCTGCGATGGGATCAGGCTCTGAGCCAGGGGCGGCTGCTTTCCACCGAGGGGTACCAGGCGATGCTTCGTCCCGAGAGAAATGATTATGCCTATGGTTGGTTCGTGCGAACGGTGGACGGCCGAACGCAGCTGAGTCACGGTGGCGGTGTTCCGGGGTTCACTGCCTACATCGTCCGATACCCGGCCGAAGGCTTGTGTGTGGTCGTGTTGAATAGCGGCTCGGCCGGGGTTGGGGCGGTTGCGATGGCAATCGCGCGCGAGCTGCTCTCCCAAGAGTGAAGTACGTGATCCCCTATTCCTGGCGCAACGCTTCAGCGGGGTTGATCGCCAAGGCTTTTCTGACCGGCATGAAGGCTGCGGTCAGGGCGATTGTCATCAGCGCGGGCCCGATCAGGGCGAAGGCAACCGGGTCGGTGGGTGTGACGCCGTAGAGCAGGCTCGACATGACGCGGCTCAGGCCCAAGGCGCTCGCTCCCCCGATCATGATACCGAGGGCCATGTCGAGCGCAGCTCGGTTCAGCACAAGCCCGATGACGTGGGCCTTCTTGCCTCCCAGCGCCACGCGCACCGCGAACTCTCGTGTGCGGCGGCTCGTCGCATAGGACATTACGCTGTAGACACTCACGGTCGTCAGGATCACCGCGGTCGCGGCAAAGAGCATCATGAGGGTGGTGATGAAGCCCATCTCCCGCCGGTCCTCCGCCATGCTCTCATCCATGGTAGAGACGTCGAAGAGTGCACGTGTCGGGTCGATCTCCGTGACGACATCGCGCACCGCCTTGACCACGGCCGTCCTGTCGCCGGCGGCTCGCAAGAAGACGTTGGCAAGCGCCGTGGGATTCTGATCCAGTGTGATGTAGGAGTCTCGGAGCATTTGGCTGTGAGTCCTGCCGAGGCCCCGCATGCGCGCATTGGACACAACGCCCACGACCGTGCGCCAGCCGGTGAGCGGATCGCTGACACGTTTGCCGATGGCGCTCTCTCCCGGCCACAAGGCCCTGGCGGCGGCCTCGCTGACAACCACGCTCGGCAGCGCATCGGCATGGTCCGTTTCGTCCAGCATGCGCCCCTCGACGAGCTGCAGCCCAATGCGCTCCATGGCCCCGGGCGGCACGAGGTGGAACCAGGTGTGCAACCCGGCGAACG
>JBDGYW010001275.1:0-2249 GCA_039588935.1 Gemmatimonadota bacterium
GCGAAAATCGCCGAAGATGTTGCGGATGCTTGGCCTGCCGGTAACAACGCACAAAGGAAAGAGGGGTACATGACTCTCCCTCCGGATCTGTTGGAGATACTGGTTTGTCCCAAGTGCAAGGACGAGCTGGAGTACCGCACCGAGCCCGACGAACAACTCGTCTGCAATAAGTGCCGGCTCATCTACGCCGTCGAAGACGGTATCCCCATCATGCTCATCGATGAGGCTACGACTTTCTAGTCTGGTAGTGGTCGCCGCGCTTGTCGCGGCGCCGCCAACAACAGCCCAGCAAACTGCCGATCCAGAAGCAGGAGGCGGAGCGTTCTTACTGCTGCCGGTTGGGGCCCGTGCCACGGCGCTGGGCCAGGCTGCAGTTGCGGACTGGGGAAGTACTGAATCGATCTTCTGGAATCCGGCTGGTCTTGCGGGAGTTGGCCAACATGAGGTTGCGGTTCACTTTGCCAGCACGTTCATCTCCGACAACACGGCGTTGGTGGGCAGTGTTTCGGCGGGTCAACTTGGAGCCCTCGGATTTGCAGCGTATTTGGTTGACTACGGATCGCAGGATGTAGTTGGCGGACCTGGAGTACCGGTCGGAAGAATTTCGCCGAAGAACATTGAGCTGCTGGGGTCGTATGCGACCGCTGTGGGTGCCGGTCTGTCGTTGGGCGTCAACTACAAGCTCATCCAACTGCGGCAGGACTGCAGCGGTCAATGCTCAGCGTTCCCGTCGGTTGCAGGTACCACACACGGAGTCGACGTGGGGCTCCAGTACGCGGTAGGAGGATCAGATGTGCTTCGTTTGGGCTTCGCCATACGTCACGCCGGTTTCAGACTGCAGCTGCGCAACGAGGGCCAAGCTGATCCACTTCCGACGCGTGTTCAGGTCGGCGCAATCTACAAGGTTCTTCTGCCACGGTTGCGTGGAACCGACGAACGATTCGACGCTCGCTTCCTGGTGGATGTGGACGATGAATGGGGAGAGTACTCCGACCTCGATTGGCGGATCGGACTCGATGTGGGCCTACGTGATCTCATAAGGTTCCGTAGCGGTTATGCCTTCTTGAACTCACAGAGCCGCGGCCCCTCTGTCGGCGTTGGAATTCGCGTGGGGAGAATCGCCATCGACCTAGCCCGAGTGTTTTTCGTGTCCTCCAATTTCGACGAACCGCTTCACTTGAGTGTTCGAGCGATTCTCTAGCATGCATTGGCAGACAAGCTGCCTCTCCGTGTGCCTGCTGCTGCTCATGGTCAATGCCTCTGTCTACGCACAGGACGGCGACTCGCGGCTTCGGTGTGTCTCGCTGTCTAGCCATCTGACTCCAAGTGACTCAGTGAATGTGTCCGACCGACAAGTCGCCGCTTGGATAGTCGCTACGTCGTCTGCTCTGGTCCCAGGGACAGGTCAGTTTCTCATGGGACATGATCGCGGCGTACTCTATCTTGCCACGGAGGCGTTCTTGGTTTTGCGTCTCTGGTCGCTCGAGGCCGAGGGCCGGCGGGAGCGCGATGCGTTTCGCGATCTGGCTTTTTCGGTTGCGCGGGCGCCTTTTAGACCCGCGAGACGCGATACAGTGTTCGAGTATTATGAGGCCATGCAATCCTATGTGGAGAGTGGACCGGTCAGCACGAGCGGTGGTCCGGGACTCACCCCACCGACTGACGAGTCAACCTACAATGGGAACCTCTGGCGACTTGCACGCGAGACCTTTTTCCGCGATCCCGATGTTCCACCCGACACAGCGTCTGAAGAGTATCAACGCGCTTTGGACTTCTATACGTCCCGTGCAATCAGTGCGAATTTTCAATGGTCCTGGCGCGATGCCGGTCTAGAGCGTGACCTTTTTAGCCAATCAATCCGACGTAGCGACGATGCATTCCGCATGGCAACTCAGTATTTGGGTCTTGTGCTAGTTAACCACCTGGTGAGCGCGATCGATGCGTTGGTTACGCAGCGACTCGGAAGTCGGGCATCACTCAGGTCAGCAATTGCGGCTGGGCCAGATCGTGGAGGCGACGTGGTTGCGCGAGTGCTGTTACGGGTCGAGTATTAGGTGTCGCAGCCTTCGGAATGGTAGCAAGAAAGCGGTGTTTGACTTCTGTGGAAGTGACTTCTAACTTACTCCGTTTATTGCGATTACGAGAACGAAAGGACAGCGGTGGGGACGCGTTCGACGGTACTATACTTCTCACCGGCTGACCGTCCAGTCCCTGATCTGATATCCAGATGGCTGGGTGGCAAGCCGTTC
>JBDGYW010001276.1:0-2245 GCA_039588935.1 Gemmatimonadota bacterium
TAGCGGGTGTGGAGAACCCAACGATCGGCTACACCTTCCATTTCTTCTCCGATGTGGATGGTGTCGACGTGATCTCGCAGTACAGCGATTTTGGAATGATTTTTATGCGTAACGCGACACTGAATATCCGATGGGGTCACGATATCGTGATCATCCCTGGCATCGAGGCGGCGCCGGGGACACAGGAGGCGGTCGACGCCATCACGACGGCGAGCCGCCCGATCGCGGGTTCCGCCGCTCCCTACGAGGACTTCGTCAAGGTTCGCGACGAAGTCGAGGGAACCGTAACGTACGGCGGGTACCGAGCGAGTTACTACGTGTCCACGGAAAGCGATTACTTTGCACAGATGGTATCGCTCAACTACAACCGTGACTTTATGAACCAGAACCTGAACGTCTCGACCGGCGCAAGTTTTGCGTGGGATGACATCAAACCGCTCGAGGATGATGATACGGCCACGATCGACGACTATCGCCAGACCCTGCACGGCAACCTCATCCTGACGCAGATCCTGACACCGCTGACCGTCATTCGTTTTGGTGGTGAGTACAACAGCGTCAAGGGTTTGCAACACGACCCTTACCGCAACGTGTACGTGGCTGGAACCAACGTGCCCGAGTTCCACCCCAAGGACCGTAACCGATGGAACGTCTCTTTTGGCGTAAACCAGTACATAACGAACCGATCGAGCGTGAAGGTCGATTACCGGTACTACAGCGATGATTGGGGGCTGTCGTCGCACACTATCGGCGGCAAGCTGAGCCAGTACATCACCGAGGGGCTCGTTGTTCGTTACCGGTACCGGTATTACAGCCAGGACGCAGCGTATTTCTTTCTCGATGACTACACGCGGCCGGGCGGCGTTGGTGGCTTCAGAACGGCTGACTACCGTCCCGGAGGCTACGGCGCGCATCTTTTTGGCGGTCGTGTTTTCTGGTCGCCGCATCGGTTGCTCGGCAGCTTTAGCTTTCTCGAACGCGCACAGCTCGTGATCAGTTACGAGCATTACTTCAATGGTAACAACTTTTCGGCAAACGTTTTTGAAACCGGTCTGCGATTCACGTTTTAGCAGACCAAGTCCAAAGGAGCTGGATATGAGCCGCACAACTCTGATCATCACCTTCCTGGTCCTTGGCGTCGCAAGCGCCGCCACGGCCGGGACGTTCAGCCCCGCACCCTACGTTGCGGAGGCCGGCGTCGATGTGCTCAACCGAACGGTCGCGAACCAACAATTTGGACGCGACCTGTTTGGGGATCCGTACGCGACCGTTGTCGTCGGCAACGTCGACATTTACGATCGCTTTCCCTATCTGGAGGCGCACTACTTCCAGATCGTCTCCGACCCCGCCTGGAATCGGCTGTTGTTTGGTGAAATCGGCAAGGGTCTGGCGGCGTTCGATGGCGGCGGGAGCGGCTTTGGCCGACTCGTCTCGCCGCGCGGTCTCTCGACCGATGAGATGGGCCGGATTTACGTCGCCGATTCGGGTAACGACCGCGTCCTCGTTTTTCAGACGTCGAGCGAATTTGACGAACTCACTTTGCAGCCGCTCTACGCGATCGAGGGCTTGAACGACCCCTATGATGTCGCGTATTCCGACGGTGGCACCCCCTACGACGGCGACGACGATCGTCTCTACGTAGCGAACACCGGCCGCAATGAGGTCCGTCTCTACGAGTTGGGTGACGGCGCCGCGCAGCTCGCGAGCGCCATCGGCGAGCTTGGCAGCGGGGACAACCACTTCGCCGGTCCGATGGCGATCACCGTTGGGCATCGCGAAGGCACCCACAGCGTTGAAGTCTTTGTGTCCGATGCCCACAGCGGCCGCCTCGTACGCCTCGTCGACACCGGCAGCGCGCTGGTGTGGGACGGTGCGATGAAGCATGGCCTGGGCACGGTAACGTCGCTCGACAGCGATCATTGGGGCAACGTTTACGCGGCCGCGCCGCAAACCGGCAGCGTGGCGAAGTTTACGTCCGATCTGTTCCCGGTCGCGAGTTTTAACACCGACGGCAAGCGCCCGAGGAGTTTTCACGTGCCCTTTGCAAACGTCACCGATCACCGCAACGGCAAAACCAGCCGGGCGGGCCAGGGCAGCGGTATTCTCGTCGACGAGTGGAACGGTGAGAGTGGCATCCGTCTTTTGAACCTTGGTATCGGGATGACCGATGCTGTGGCCAACGATGACGGTGGCGCAGCGGTCAGTCTGATGTTGACCGACCACGCGACCGTGACTGCGACCATAT